>CAWBXM010000071.1:0-40998 GCA_963792545.1 uncultured Gammaproteobacteria bacterium
AGGTGAAGACCTAAAAGTACAGGGTGTTGTTAGCAATATCACCCAACCTCTTTCGATTTCAATGGCACTACCGTTCTCTTTTCCTCATTAGAAACAGACGATGATTTCGATGTGGAATCGCTAGTAGAAGGCATGATCATCACCGTGGAAGGCTACATCGATGCAAACGGCAACTTCGTAGTTGAAGAAATCGAAGAAGACCATGCCTCAGAAAATGAAGCTGAAGGTCTTGTCACTGGCACTACCGATACCACTATTACCATTTCAGTCAACAGTGTCGATATGACTTTCTCTGTAAATAATGAGACCCGTATGATTGACGAACAAGACGAGGGCGTAACTCCAGTGTTCTACTTTAGCCTGACGGACATTGCGAACGGTGATTTCGTAGAGATCGATTATTACACTGATGATATAAGCGGTAATAACATTGCTACTGAAATAGAACGTGATGATTCACCTTCATAAATCATGAACACTAAACAAGGTTGAAGTTGACTAAATATTTGCAAATTAGTCTTAGTATTAAAAAGCGAGCTGTATTTTTTACAGCTCGCTTTTTATTTAGCTAACCCTACATTATAAGATGGCATTTTATTACAGTTTTGCTAACTGACATAAGTCCGTAAAGAGCTGAACCTTCCCATCTCGCGCAAGCTCCACAGAAAAAACGTGATAATATTTAAGCCGCTAACGCATACCGCGCAACAGATCAGCTTTGATATCGTCAATATCCTCTAATCCCACAGCAACCCGTATCAGACCATCTGAGATGCCGGCTTCTGCACGCTGCTCGGGCGTTAGACGACCATGTGTTGTAGTAGCAGGATGGGTGATGGTACTTTTGGTGTCGCCAAGATTTGCTGTAATAGACAGCAGTTTAGTCGCATCAACTAATCGCCAGCCTTCATCCTTACCGCCGTGAAGTTCAAACGACAACAGGCCGCCGAAACCACTTTGCTGTGTTTTGGCCAGCTCATGCTGTGGATGGCTTTTCAAACCGGGATAAAAAACTCTTTTAACCTCGGGCTGCTGCTCCAGCCATTCAGCAATTTCCTGTGCTGCAGCTGAATGCGCATTCATACGCAGCTTTAATGTTTCTAGCCCTTTCAGAAACACCCAGGCATTAAACGTGCTCATGGTTGGACCTGCGCTACGTAAAAACCCGTATACACCCTCACCCACCACATCATTAGTACCACATACCGCGCCGCCCATACAACGCCCCTGGCCGTCGATATATTTAGTCGCTGAATGAATCACTATATCTGCTCCTAGCGCTATCGGCTGTTGCAATGCCGGCGTGCAAAGACAGTTATCTACCGCTAACAGGCAGCCATTTTTGTGTGCGATTTCTGCCAGCGCTTTTATATCGACCAGCTCGGTCAGAGGATTAGATGGCGTTTCCAGAAATAAAATTCTGGTTTCTGGCCGGATAGCTTTTTCCCATGCCGACAGGTCTGATAACTCGACAAAGCTTGTTTCGATGCCGAGTTTGGCAATGATGTTCGTCAGCAATACCGTGGTAGTGCCGAAAATACTGCGCGATGAAACGATATGGTCGCCAGTTTTAAGTAAACCGATAAAGGTCGCGGTAATCGCAGCCATGCCTGACGCGGTGGCGACACAACACTCTGCACCCTCTAATGATGCCAGTCGCTGCTCAAACGTTCTAACCGTGGGGTTAGTGAATCGTGAATAAATATTCCCCGGTATCTCACCTGAAAAACGTGCCGCGGCTTCAGCGGCCGATGCAAACACGTAACTTGATGTAGGAAAAATGGCTTCGCTATGTTCATTCTCATGTGTACGCACCTGTCCTTCACGGACAGCTCGCGTTGCAAAACCACAATCGGATGTGTCTACTTTTCTATTATTAGTCATGTTTTAACCTGAATTTTGTAACTATTTTATGCTGACAGCGATTACGCTTCTATCAATACTTCACTGCCTACTTCTACCAGTCGGAACAGTTCGACGATGTCGTTATTGCACATTCGAATGCAACCGATAGATGATGGTGTCCCGATAATATCTTCATGATTGGTGCCATGAATATAAATATAACGCTCGTAGGTATCGACATAACCACCTTTATTACGCCCAGGCTCCATACCTTCGAGCCACAGGATGCGGCTCATGATAACGTCATCCGGCAATACCACACCACGTTCGATACATTCTTCAAGATTGCCCTGTGGAACACGACCGATAAACACTTCATTGACCGGCATCGCACCGCCCAGCTTATCTTTGATCCGGTGCAGTCCTAATGGTGTCTGCTCGCTGCCATTCTGATTGCCCACACCATTTTTCGAGGTCGACACCGGGTATTGATGAAGCAGATTACCCTCCTCATCCAGCAGACGCAGCCGTTGCTCTGTTATATTGACCTTTATAGAATTCACATTGGTACCTTATAGCGATGCGACCAAAGTATCACACAGTTGAAATCATAATCAATAGCTATTAATAATGAGATTCACGATATACAAAAAAACCACATTAGAATCAAAGGCTAAATAACCTATACATTACTGACTAATATAGACGGTCGACAAGTGCTGCCGTGATAGGAAGATCATACATGAATGAAGCTAAACCTGAGAATGATCTCATGTTAACTCCGGGAGAAAAAGGCTTCGAAAAGGTGTAATGTAATCACTTACTATAAAGTGATTATTGAAAAATCACCAGACGACGAGTGTAAGGTTCAACACTGCGTCGATCTGGCCAGGCCATACTTTTTACAGCTGATTAGTCACTTTATTGATGCTCTGCTTAGCTGCATCGTTACGATTATCAGACAGGCGCTTGAAGTAAGCTTCATCAACATCCTTCGTTACATAGATGCCATCAAAACAGGAACAGTCAAACGTTTTGATTTCTTTGTTGCCTTGCTGTACAGCGTTGACCAGATCTTCGAGATCCTGATATAACAACCAGTCTGCACCGATAATTTCACCGATCTCGTCTACCGTTCGATTATGCGCAACAAATTCTTCGTGTGATGCCATGTCGATACCATATACGTTTGGGTAACGTACTGGTGGTGCGGCAGAGGCCATATAGACTTTTTTAGCGCCAGCCTCACGCGCCATCTGCACGATCTGTTTCGATGTTGTACCACGAACGATCGAATCATCAACTAACAGAACGTTTTTACCGGCAAACTCCAGCTCTATCGGATTGAGTTTCTGACGAACTGACTTTTTACGATCTTTCTGACCCGGCATAATAAAGGTACGGCCGATATAGCGATTTTTAATAAAACCTTCACGGTATTTTACATTTAGATGGTAAGCAACTTCTAAGGCAGTGCTTCGACTGGTATCAGGGATCGGAATGACCACGTCGATATCGTGATCGGGTCGCTCACGCAACAGTTTCCGTACCAGCATTTTTCCCATGCGTAGACGAGCTTTATAAACAGATACGCCTTCTATAATAGAGTCCGGACGCGCAAAATAAACATACTCAAAGATACAGGGCGACATGATAGGATTTTCTGCACACTGTTTTGTAAACAATTCACAATCTTCACTAATAAAAATTGCTTCGCCAGGTGCAATATCACGAACCAGTTCAAAACCTTGTGCCTGTAACGCCACACTTTCAGAAGCCACCATGTAGTCAGTACCCTTTTTACTCTGACGGATACCGTAACACAATGGCCGAATACCGTTGGGATCACGTATCGCCAGGATGCCGCGACCAACAATTAAAGCAACCACCGCGTAGCCACCGCGACAACGACGGTGGATACCAGCCGCTGCAGTAAAAAGATCATCGTGATTAAAAGTAGGTTTAGCAATTACCTGCAGTTCATGGGCAAAGATATTAAGTAATGCTTCAGTATCCGAGTCCGTATTTAAATGCCTTAACTCTGTTTGAAACAACTCTTCTTTTAATTGTTCTGTATTGGTCAGGTTACCATTGTGAGCCAGTGCAATACCGTATGGCGAATTCACATATAAAGGCTGCGCTTCGGCGGAAGAGGAAGTACCTGCCGTTGGATAACGTGCATGTGCAATACCCATTTTTCCGGGTAGACGTTCCATGTGTTTTTTGTAAAACACATCACGTACCAGGCCGTTGCCTTTTTTCATATAAAAACGGCCATTATCACAGGTAGTGATACCTGCTGCATCCTGTCCACGGTGCTGTAGTACAGACAATGATTCATATAAATCAAGATTAACTGCGCTGTGCGCAACAATAGCGGTAATACCACACATAGATAAAAGTCCGAGTTAGCTAATACTTAATATGAAAGGTTTAAATCTTCAGGTATGTAATCCTGAATAACCATGGCGACACTTTCAAACCACTGTAATAAGGTGGAAGACTGCCACCATTCGGTATCAGGCAGCGGTGTCATACCACCGATGACGACAAAAACGATAATGATTAAAGCGCCGCGCACAACACCAAAACCAACACCGAAGATTCGATCGGCACCGGATAAACCGGTTTTTTTCACTACTTGATTAACGAGTGTATTAACGATAGTACCAACGATTAAAGTCAATACAAATAACACGCCAAAACCTGTAGCTTGTCGCACCGCTTCTGATTCTATAGCGCTTGGCAAAACTGCAGCTAACTTGGGAGCAAATGTTGCTGCCAGCCAGATCGCGATAACCCAGGTTGCCAGCGAGATGGCTTCTTTAACAAAACCACGGACCAGACTGAACAAGGCTGAGAGGAAGATTACAACTATTACGACTACGTCTACGACTGTCATGAAATTCACATGTATGCTGCTAAATTGTATGTTACTAAATGTTTATTATACGCTGTTGCCGGCGCCGTGAAAACTTAGCATCATGGGTAGTTAACGATAAAACCGTCTATCTTCTGCGTCTGCTTTATATCGGTTTTTATTTTTTCCATGGCACTATGCTCTAACTCGGGGCCAATTCTGACTTTGTAGCGGGTCTTACCTTTTGAAGTGTCTTTATACACAAAAGCGGGGTAACCGGCTTTTACCATTTCACTTCGAAGTTCTTCGGCTTTCTCGCCGTCGTCAAAAGTGCCCACCTGCAGCGCGAATGCCTTGACTGGTTTTTTTTGCGGTTGTTTTTGATCAGCCTGCTGTACCGCCAGCTGATTTTTTTTATTTTGTTCTAACGGTGTTGGAATCGGTGTAACTTTTTTCTGTGTTAACGGCGGAAATTCGGGTTTTTGCTTAATTTCGATATCCTGTACCTGGCGAGATTTATAGCCAGAACCATCGAGTAAGGCAGGAATGAAAATAACACCGAGCGTCACCAGCACAATGGCACCGACAATACGTTGCTGTAAAGACGATTCCATTAGTGTAATTGCTCCACCATGTAGGCCGTAAATAGGGTTGAATCAAATATACACATTATTACCAGAAAAATATTGCATTGCTTCTGCAACGGTATAAAACGATCCGAAAATAATAACACGATCATCTTCCGCCGCTTTTGACAGTACCATGTCGCAGGCAATTTTTACAGACGTTGCCAGAAGCACAGTTTCAGACAGTATTGTACACTGATTTAAAGCTAAATCCTGCTGATTTTCCTGCGTCATTGACGGCTTTTCATGAGTGAAAATACTGCTTGGTAAGCCTTCAAACAGGCTTATCACGGACTGTCCGCGGTGACTGGTTTCCAGTCCGGAAAAACACCAGATATCAACATCATCGACAAGACTGCTTAATACACCCGGGATATCCTTGTCCGCTAGCATGGCTACGATGGCCCAGGTCTTTCCTGAAGCCGACTGCCACTGCTTTTTCTTTAGCTGCGAAGATAGCGCGAGAGCTGCTTGTGGATTGTGCGCCACATCAACGTAGACTAATGGTTTCAGGTTAATCCTCTGAAAACGACCGCTTAGATCGATAGTAACTAAGGCCTTTGTTAATACAGAAAAAAAGTCAGCATTAATCTGTAATTTTTTACTCTCGAGCAATGTCTGAAAGGCCATTATTGCAGTAGCTGCATTATATTTCTGAAACTCACCGATCAGATTTGGTTTCGGTAGATCAACAATATCACCATAGACACTTTTCAACACCCATGTGTCCTCATCCGTTTCATAGCTACGCGCAATTTCATAATCACGACCTGACAATAACAGCTGGCATTGTTTTTTTTCAGCTTCGCTTATCAGTGACGGCGGCGCATCACGCTCGCCACAGATCACCGGTTGATGCAGCCGAAATATGCCGGCTTTTTCATAAGCGATAAGGTCACGGTTATCACCCAACCAGTCGACATGGTCGATATCGATTGAGGTAATGACACTGACATCGGCATCCATAATATTGACTGCATCCAGCCGCCCGCCCAAACCCACCTCTAGAATAACCAGGTCAGCCTGTTGCCGGTGAAAAATATCGATAGCGGCTAATGTGCCAAATTCAAAATATGTCAGAGGTAGTTCTGCACGTGCGACATCGATGCGCTGGAATGAATCACAGAGCATAGTTTCATCAACCGGTTGTGCATTTATTTTTATGCGTTCGTTATAATCAAAGATATGTGGTGAGGTATAACTACAGACCTTTAGTCCAGCTGCCATGGCGATTGCCTCCAGCATGGCGACGACGGAACCTTTACCGTTAGTACCGGCAACAGTTATCAAAGGACAATCAAAAGTATTTTTTAGACCCGCCTGGTGTAATACGCGGAAGACACGTTCCAGGCCAAGATCAATTTCTTTGGGGTTGAGGCTTTCTTGCCAGACAAGCCAGTCATCAAGATTATCGAATCGCATCAGAAATAGGTAATATTTAAAAAATTAAAGAAGAGTCACTCACGGTCAATATTACCAATTCAAAAAACAACAGAAAAAACCTTTCACACGGCACAGAGGCACAGAGGACACAGAGTTTTACTTTGTTAACTGCGCCTATGGCGCTGTTAACAATAGAAAGTTTTTCTCTGTGTCCTCTGTGCCTCTGTGGTGAACCGCTTTTAAAGTTTTTGACCGTACGACAAGGGTCGATTGCAGACACACAAACTGACGATTCAGTAGAAACTATACTGTTTGTGTAGCCGGCTTATTGGACAGCATCAGAACCAGGCTGGCGATGCGGTCACGTAGATCACGACGATCAACGACCATATCGATAGCACCGTGCTCCAGTAAAAATTCACTGCGCTGGAAACCCTCAGGTAATTTTTCACGCACGGTTTGCTCTATTACACGCGGGCCGGCAAAACCGATTAATGCTTTTGGTTCAGCGATATGAACATCACCCAACATAGCAAAACTTGCTGACACACCACCCATGGTCGGGTCAGTTAATACCGAGATGTAAGGGATACGATTTTTCGCCAGTTTGGCCAACACCGCACTGGTTTTTGCCATTTGCATTAACGAAAACAAAGCCTCTTGCATGCGCGCACCACCCGATGCTGAAAAACAGATAAACGGAATTTTTTCTTCCAGCGCCAGCGTTGCCCCTTTGAGGAAACGCTCGCCGACAACCGAGCCCATCGAACCGCCCATAAAACGAAAATCGAATGCAGCAACAACAACAGGTACACCTTTGACTTTACCTTTACATACAATCAGCGCATCTTTTTCACCCGTGTTTCTCTGCGCCTGCAATAAACGATCTTTATACTTTTTACTGTCTTTGAATTTTAATTTATCAAAAGGTAACAGATTGGCACCGATTTCTTCCGTCGGAGAATCATCCAGAAATATTTCGAGACGACGCCGACCAAAAATACGCATATGATGATTACACTTTGGACATACATCAAGATTACGTTCCAGTTCTGCACGGTATAAAACCGCACTACAGGAATCGCACTTCGTCCATAAACCTTCAGGTACACCGCGCTTAGTACTGCTGTCGGTTCGAATGCTCGTTGGCATTAACTTTTCAAACCAGCTCAATGTCATTAGTTTTTACCTACTGCAATTATTTCAGTTATAAGATTCTGGTTGTAACTTTTCAGCTATAAGTCCTGATATATAAACCCGTTAAAAAACCGCAAAATTTACGGAGCATCAATAGCACTACGCATTGAAGAGAGTATATCACTGATTTCCTTGATAATTATAGACCTATCTTGCTCAGTTTTCCCGTCATTTAAGGTCATTTTTTTAACTAGCGCACTTCCCACAACAACCGCATCCGCACAGGCAGCAACACTGGCCGCTGAGACTGCGTCATTGATACCAAAACCGACTGCCACCGGCAGGTCGATATATCGTCTGATCTGTGTCAGTTTTTTCTCTACACTGGAAACATCCAGTGTCGCCGCTCCGGTAACGCCTTTCAATGAAACATAATAAACGAAACCAGCGGCTACTTGAGAAAGCTTTTTAATGCGCTCTTCTGTACTTGTCGGAGCCAGTAGAAAAATCGGGTCCAGACCATGTGATTTTAATGCTGGAATATATTCATCAGCTTCGACCGGCGGCATGTCAACGGTAATAACACCGTCGATTCCACAGGCAGATGCCTGCTCGGCAAACGCGGTATAACCCATAACTTCGATCGGGTTGAGGTAGCCCATAATCACGATTGGCGTTTTATCATCGTTTTTACGAAATTCTGTCACCAGTGAAAAAATATCATGCAGGCTGGTATTGTGCACTAATGATCGTTCAGCAGCTGCCTGTATTACCGGGCCATCGGCCATCGGATCAGAAAATGGCGCCCCGAGTTCGATGATGTCTGCACCTGCTTCAACCATCGCATGCATCAATGGCAGGGTGATTTCTGGTGACGGATCACCTGCCATCACATATGGAATAAGTGCTTTTTTTGATTGCGCTTTTAACTCAGAAAAATGTTCAGCTAATCGACTCACAACTCTATACCTTCAATCTTTGCAATAGTATCAATATCTTTATCACCACGACCCGACAGGTTAATGATGATACGCTGTTCAGGTTTCATGGTTGCCGCCAGTTTTATGCCGTAGGCAACAGCATGGCTGGATTCCAGTGCTGGAATAATACCTTCTATCTGGGTCAGAGTATGGAAGGCCTGCAGTGCTTCTTCATCGGTTGCTGCTACATAATCAACCCGCCCAATATCTTTCAACCACGAATGTTCTGGGCCAACACCAGGATAGTCCAGGCCGGCGGAAACCGAATGGGTCTCGATGATCTGGCCATTTTTATCTTCCATTAAATACGTTCTGTTGCCATGGAGCACACCCGGCTCACCTGCGCATAAAGGCGCGGCATGTTTACCTGAATCGATGCCCAGGCCACCACCTTCTACACCATACATGGCGACAGATTTATCACTTAAAAAAGGATGGAAAAGTCCGATCGCATTAGAACCACCACCAACACAGGCTACTAGCGCGTCAGGCAGGCAACCACATTGCTCCTGCATCTGCACTTTTGCTTCACGACCGATGATCGACTGAAAATCACGGACCATCGCAGGATAAGGATGAGGACCGGCAACCGTGCCAATAATATAAAAAGTATCATCAACATTTGTCACCCAGTCACGCATAGCTTCATTAAGGGCATCTTTTAATGTTTTTGAACCGGACTCTACGGCTACGACTTTAGCGCCCAGTAACTTCATGCGATACACATTAGGTGCCTGTCGAACGATATCGTCCGCACCCATGTAAACAATACATTCCATGCCAAAACGGGCGGCCACTGTGGCCGTGGCCACGCCGTGCTGGCCGGCGCCAGTTTCAGCAATGATACGTTTTTTGCCCATCATCCTGGCCAGCAATCCCTGGCCGATGGTGTTGTTTATTTTGTGCGCACCAGTGTGATTTAAATCTTCACGCTTAAGGTAAATTTTTGCACCACCTGCATGCTGAGTTAAACGTTCAGCAAAATATAAAGGACTGGGCCGACCGACATATTGCGCCAGGTCATTATCAAACTGTGCCTGAAAATCAGCATCGGTTTTAACTTTTTCGTAGGCATCACGCAGCTCGTCCAAAGCCTGCATTAGTGTTTCCGAAGCAAAGATACCGCCATAGATTCCGAAATGTCCGTGTTCATCGGGCATTGCAGAATAGTCCACCGCCGACAGATCTTCAGTTGCTGATTTTTTGTTTAATTCGCTCATAATCAATCTTTTAAAATAGTAGATTTACGTGTAATTTAAATTTTTCTCAGTTCTCAATTTTTGCATAAAAACAGCAATTTTTTCTTTATCTTTTATCCCTGGCGAGCACTCTACTCCGCTACTCACGTCAACCGCATAAGGTCGCACTATATCGATTGCCTGCTCAACGTTTTCTGCGCTTAAACCACCTGCAAGTATGATGGATTTTTCAACACTTGCGATAGACGCCCAGTCAAATGATTCGCCGGTACCGCCTGCTTCGCCGGGAGCATGCCCATCGAGTAACAGAGCTTTTGCAGAACCGTATGTTTTCTCACCGTTAATTAAAAAGCTGGCATCATGTTCAGTACCCTTCATACCCAGAGCTTTGATGTAAGGCATAGCAAATGATTCACAAAAAGCCGCAGATTCACTGCCATGAAACTGAATAAGATCAATCTCGACATTTTTAAGGACGGATTCGATGACCTGTTGCCCAGCGTCTTTAAAAAGAGCCACACGACTGACAAAGGCAGGTATCGACCGGCTTATTTCTGCCGCAAGCCCACTCTCAATGAATCGTGGGCTTTTTTCGTAGAATACCAGGCCAATAGCATCCACCCCGGCATCTACCGCTATCAGGGCGTCCTCACACCGGGTAATACCACAAATTTTAACACGTGTACGCATAGAATTACTTTAACCCATCTTGGGTAACCAGCCACTGTCAGGCAGCCCATGTTGTACCGGGTATTCTACATTAACCAGATATAAACCGTTGGACGGCGCCGTCACTCCAGCCAATTTTCTGTCTCTGCCCTGTAAAATATCTGTCACCCAGGTAACCGGCTTTTCCGAGCGCCCAATCACCAGCAGTGTACCCATGATGTTACGCACCATATGATACAAAAATGCGTTTGCTTTTACATCCAGTATCACATAATCACCTTCACGTTGCACACTGATACTCTGCATTTCACGAACCGCATGTTTCGCCTGACAACCGGATGAGCGAAATGCTGAAAAGTCATGCTCACCGATAAGTAACTGTGCCGCGTCGTCCATGGCTTTTTCATCCAGCTGCTCATACAACCAGGCCACATTTTGCTGAAACAGCGCAGGACGTGCCCTCCGGTTACACAAAATATAACGATAACTGCGTGAAATCGCACTAAAGCGCGCACTGAAATCATCACTCACATTACGTACCCAGTTAATCGAAATATCTCTCGGCAGGTTGGTATTGCCACCGAGCATCCAGGCTTTTAACGGCCGCTGCACTGAACTATCAAAATGCACCACCTGACCTGTAGCATGCACGCCTGCATCCGTTCGACCGGCACAGGTTACTCGTACAGGTTCATTAGCAACGATGGACAGAGCATTTTCAAGCTCAGCCTGAACCGTGCGTGTACCCTCAGACTGCATCTGGTAACCATTGAACAAACTGCCGTTGTATTCAACACCAAGAGCGAATCGTTGTTTAACTATAACTGTCATAAATTGCCTGTCATAAAACTAGTGAGCCAAATCTTATCTGACAGGGAATTATCGTCCCTAAGTCGTCATTGGAAAAAAGCTTAAAAGAATTTTTTCCACAGATGAACGCAGATAAAAACTTTTCAAATTCTTTATATCGCAGTTCGAGTTAACCTAGCATTCCACGACGCTCTGCTGATTCGATCTACAATATTCTATAGTTGTTTATTTTTATCTGCGTTCATTTGCGTGCATCTGTGGACACTTGCTTTTTCTTTGAGTGAGCATTTTTGGTCGATTTATCCCTGTCCATTAATTCCGTGCCATCCCATTCGTCGCATCGCCTTCCTTGGCTCCTTGCGGAATACCGTCCATCCTTGGACATAACCGCATCGCCTTCCTTGGCTCCTTGCGGAATACCGTCCATCCTTGGACATAACCGCATCGCCTTCCTTGGCTCCTTGCGGAATACCGTCCATCCTTGGACATAACCGCATCGCCTTCCTTGGCTCCTTGCGGAATACCGTCCATCCTTGGACATAAAAACGCCAGCCTGAAATCAGGCTGGCGTTGGTATTTTACCGCAGTTTGTTATCGACCGTTCTAAATAACTAACCCACTTTTGCCAGCAATTCGTTGGCTTCCTGTTTTTGGTCATCATTACCTTCTGTCAGCACTTCTTCTAGAATCTCTCTAGTACCTTCATGATCACCCATGTCCAGATAAGCACGCGCCAGGTCCAGTTTGGTACTGATCTCATCAACATCATCTAGCGTGGACAGATCAAAGTCTTCCTCATCTGCCTGATCATCAGAATCAGTGCCAGCAGTACCCATGTCCAGATCTATTGCTGTGGTATCTTCCGTTAGGTCAAGTGCGATTTCTTCATCGTTAGCTTCATCTGTAGGCGTTTTATCATCGAGTCCAAAATCAAGATCTAAATCATCTGCGCTAACAATGTTTTCTGTTTTTTCCTGTAGCTCAGAGGTAGAGCCGTCGATGTCCAGCTCAGAGGCGTCGATGTCCAGTACAGAGGTCTCGACATCTTGTTCAGAGGCATCGATATCGAGCTCAGCGGCATCGATATCCAGTGAGAACTCATCCTCTTCTTCGGGCGTGGCTACAAAAGCGCCGGTATCACTTAAATCAAATTCAAGTTCATCAACCGGTTCTGTAACTGCAGCATCCTTTTCAGTTTCATCAATACCCATCTCTGGCAATTCGAGTGCCTCATCATCCATACTCAAATTTAGATCATCCACATCTCCACTATTATCTGAGCCATCGATGCCCAGGTCAAAATCCATTTTCGGTTCTTTTTCTGACATTGAATTCACATCAAGTCCACTTACCATGCGACCCTGGAACAATGGGTTATCAGCACACAGATCCTGCCCCATGCCCATCACTTTATTCCACTCAGGAGACTCATCATCGATGCGTGTCTTGAGTTCTGTTGCCAC
Source organism: uncultured Gammaproteobacteria bacterium (assembly GCA_963792545.1). Taxonomy (GTDB): domain Bacteria; phylum Pseudomonadota; class Gammaproteobacteria; order SZUA-229; family SZUA-229. Next base: position 12,973 of record CAWBXM010000071.1, read on the forward strand.
TTTAACAAAGGCTTCTTCATTTTTGCTGGCATAATGTGTTTCGGCCAGTTTTACGCGATAGTCGTCACGCTCTGGGCTATCGGCGATAGCCTGTGTCAGTAACTCTTCTGCCTGCTGATAAATACCGTAAGCCAGATAAACGTCGGCTTCAGCTATAACATCATCTCGTGACTCAGCGCCGTCTGCATCAGACAAAGCTTTGTCTCTCGCAATAGCCGCTTCATCAGTAGCGTCTACATTCGTAGCTAAATCTGAATCAAAGTCGTCCTCATCAGCAACATCACTTTCTTTTGGCTGATCGTCTATAAGCGATTTGGTTTCAATTGCTTCAGCAGCAACATCATCTGCCAGGTTGTCTAAACCAGCATCTGAGGTATCCATTTCAAACAAATCTGTTTCTGTAGAGGCTTTGCGGCGTTTGATGACCAGTGCGATGATAGCAATAATCAATAACAGACCACCTCCTGCAGCGGCGAGCAGAACTGGGTCACTTAATAACTTGTCCAGTGGATTAACCGGTGGTTGCTCAGGAGCAACATCATCGATTGAAGGCTCTGCCTGATCAAGCTCGGCGGCACTTTCCTCCGTGGCATCTAAATCTGCAGGCATATCTTCTGCCGAAGTTTTATCGAGAAATACTGCTGCATCTTCGGCAGCGGCTTCTTCGCCATCGACGTTCATATCTGCTGCAAACGGATCTTCTACGACAGTATCAGCCGCCATTTCAGCACTGGACTCTGCTTCAGCTTCAGCCTGATCAAGTATCTCATCTAAAGTGCTGTCCTGTATCTCTGCTTCAATATCAGCAGCTACAGCAGCTTCTTCGGCGGACAAGCCCAATTGCTGAACATCAGATAGCTGGTCATCTTCAATCGATAACATGCCTTTCATCTTGCCAACATTCTGTTCTAATGAATCAATTCTTTGCTGTAGCGCTTCTTTTTCTACGCGCTCAGTTTCGATGCGCTCTCTTGCCAGCGCTAGCTCGGCACGCAACTCCTGCGCTGACATATCAGTTGGATCCTTGCCACTCATCGTTGAGCTACCAGAACCTGCGCTTACAATCTCCAGGTAAGCATCATCTTCACCGTTAGCGAGTGCATCTTCACTTTGCTCACCATTCGCCGACATTTCGTCGTTCGACATTGCAGATGCAGGTTGGCCACCTGACTGTGATTGCTGGTACTGACGCCATAACGCAGCCTGTTCACGAACTAAGGCGCGTGCATCTTCAGGATTGATAGATACGATCTGATTATAATCAGGCACACGCAAGATATAACCACGTTTCAGACCATTAATATTCTCATTTATAAAAGACTCTGGATTGGCTCGCAGCATAGCGATCATCATCTGCTCTACTGAAATAGTCTGCTCTGGCCTCATCGCCCGTGCCAGACTCCATGCCGTATCACCTGATTGAATCCGGTAACTATCCACAGGCTGATTCATTGATGTTTGTTGTTGAAAAACAGGCGCTGGAACAAATGCCGGATTAGTCGCCAATTGCGCTGCTGGTTGTGTCTGTGGCTGCTCTATATCTCCGGCTACTGGTCTATACGATACGGCAAAACCAGAACCAGTTACTGGTGCTGGAACAACGTTTGCACTTCCGCCTGAGCTGGGACGAAACCCGGCATCTTCAGAACCTCCAGCTGCGCTTTTTGTCGCGGTACTGGCCGTCTTTGTCATAAACACCGGCGGATCAAGTAATACGGTATATTCACGCAACATGTGGCCGTTCGGCCAGTCGATTTCTACCAGAAAATTTAAAAACGGTTCACGGATGGGACCGTTTGAAGTGACCTTAATATGGGGTACACCATCAATAACTTCAGATTTAAAACGTAAATCATTGAGCAAATAAGGTCGATCAAGACCGGCACGAGTAAACTCTTTCCTCGATGCCAGTTTGATTATGATCTTTTCAGCATCATCCGGCTCTGCCGACAATAATTCAATATCTGCATTTAATTTCTGATTAAGTGCCGAGTTAACTTCAATCTCACCCAAACCAAGAGTGAATGCTGTTTCAGGCAGAAATAATGCTGCGGCTATGATGGCCCCAAGCAGTTTACGAGCTGGCAATTTACGCACTAGTGATCCCCTATTCATCCCGTCATTAGCTGTTCTCATGTATCTATCAGATACCTTAGAGCCAGATAATAACCACGATTTATTCTTATTTTTTTAGCTTTTAGATACCGGTCATAACAACAGAAAAACGCATCAAAAGGTGTTACAAACACCACGGATTGCCATTTTTCAATATAACCGCGCAAAACTAAAGCCTGTTTTTAACAATACTCTTTAAGCATGCAGGTATAACTATAGGTTATAAATACTGTTTTATCAAAATCTCAGCAATTTGTACGCTATTTAATGCCGCCCCTTTACGCACATTGTCAGCTACCACCCACATGTCCAGACCACGTTCATGAGAAATATCTTCACGAATGCGGCCAACATAAGTCGCATCGTTATTCGCACCTTCGCTTACGGCTGTCGGGTAGCCGCCGTCTTTACGCTCATCAATAACTTTGACACCATCAGCTTTTCTTAGCAGCGCGGTGGCTTCCTCGGCTGTAATTTTTTTCTTAGTCTCTATATGTATAGCTTCAGAATGACCATAGAATACTGGCACACGGACTGCGGTCGGATTCACCATGATTGATTCGTCTTCAAAAATCTTGCGCGTTTCCCAGACCATTTTCATCTCTTCTTTGGTGTAACCATTGTCCATAAATACATCGATCTGAGGTATTACATTGAACGCGATCTGTTTCGGATAAACCTCACAGTCAATCGGTTTTGCGTTAAATATTTTTGTCGTCTGACTAGCCAGTTCTTCAACAGCTTCTTTGCCGGTACCCGATACGGCCTGATAAGTCGCCACATTAATACGTTCGATACCCACCGCATCATAAATGGGTTTTAATGCCACAAGCATCTGAATGGTTGAACAATTAGGGTTAGCAATAATACCGCGTGTTTTATAATTGGCAATGGCATGCGGATTGACCTCAGGCACCACTAATGGAATATCATCGTCATAACGAAACTGAGAGGTATTGTCGATAACAACACAACCTGCCGCTGCCGCAATAGGTGCGTATTTCTCTGAAATAGAAGCCCCTGCTGAAAACAGGCCTATCTGTGCTTTTGAAAAATCAAAATTGTCCAGATCCTGCACCACTAGCATCTTATCTCCAAATTCGACACGTTTTCCTACCGAGCGACTACTGGCTAAAGCATATACTTCTCCAACAGGAAACTTACGCTCTGCAAGGATAGACAACATGGTTTCACCTACCGCACCGGTAGCACCCACTACTGCTACATCGTATTTTTTACTCATAATTTTTTTCGCTAAATAAATTTAAAAACAATATTTTCCGCAGATAAACGTAAATGAACGCAAATATTAAAACCTGTAAAAATATTTTTTATTTGCGCTCATTCGCGGAAAGTTCACATATTACAGTTCAGCCAGAACTGCCTCGCCCATTTCTACCGTGCCAACCTGTTTACAACCGTCCGCCATTATATCGGCTGTGCGTAAACCTTTATCTAAAACTTTTCCTACGGCGGCATCTATCTCATCAGCAAGTTCAGCATGATCCAGACTATAACGTAACATCATGGCAACAGATAAAATGGTCGCTAATGGATTAGCCACGCCTTTGCCGGCGATGTCCGGCGCAGAACCGTGAATCGGTTCATACATACCTTTAGAATTAGCATCCAGTGAAGCCGATGGCAACATACCGATGGAGCCCGTCAACATAGCAGCAGCATCCGATAAGATATCACCGAAAAGATTACCCGTCACCATGACATCAAACTGTTTGGGCCACATCACTAATTGCATAGCAGCATTATCAACATACATATGACTGAGTTCGACATCCGGATATTCACTGGAATTATTTGTTACTATCTCGCGCCACAACTCAGACACTTCCAGAACGTTAGCTTTATCCACAGAACACAAACGCTTACCACGTTTCATCGCAATATCAAACGCCACACGACTGATACGGTCAATCTCACTTTCTTTATAGACCATGGTATTAAAACCCTTACGTTCGCCAGAAGCATCAGTTTCGATACCACGTGGTTCACCGAAATAAATTCCACCGGTTAATTCACGCACTATCATGATATCCAGACCAGCAACCACTTCAGGTTTCAATGACGACGCAGCAGCCAGCTGAGGATATAAGATTGCAGGCCGAAGATTAGCAAACAACTCAAGCTCTGCACGCAAAGCAAGCAGACCACGTTCAGGACGAAGCTCACGAGCCAGCCCATCATACTGCGGGCCACCAATGGCACCAAATAAGATTGCATCCGATGCTTTCGCCAGTGCCAGTGTTTCATCGGGCAATGGTTTTCCCGCAGCATCATAGCCCGCACCACCGACAGGTGCGTCACTCAGCTCAACATCAAGACGACCACTTGCTTTATAGTGATTCAAAATCTTAACTGCTTCAGCGGTAATTTCTATTCCAATGCCATCACCCGGCATTACAGCAATTTTTAAACTCATGTTTCTCTCTAAAAAAATAGACCCGAAAAATACGGGGGTTAATTATACCTTTTATTTTAAAGCCTCTTCAGGAAAATTCGTGGCTGAGATCAGTATCGAAACCTACTCACCGACTTTCCTGCAGAGCCCAAAAACAAACAAGTGTCCACAGATGAACGCAAATGAACGCAGATAAAAACAAAGCATCATATCGTGTCATCTTGAACGACAGTGAAAGATCTTAACGTTTAGTAGGTGTTACAAGGCGTAAGATCCTTCGGCAACTGCTCCTGCGTTGCCCTAATAACCTACGTCCATGTAGGAATCACTGTCGTTCAGGATGATATTCATTAACTAATAAAAAATTTTATTTGCGTTCATCTGCGGAAAAATTCTTTTAAGCTTTTCCAAGAACGATACAGGGTCAACAACTGACTTCTTGCCATCAACATCCACTTTTAATTTTTATCTACCTCTGTGGCTCAATCTTTTTATTTTAAAACAACCAGGGCGCAGTCTGCTTTCGATTTTCCTCGTAAGCTCTTATCTCGTCAGAAAATTGCAAGGTTAATGCGATATCATCCAGACCATTTAACATGCAATGTTTACGGAACTCATCAATTTCAAATGTTGAAATTATCTCACCATCACAGCTCACGGTTTGCGCTTCAAGATCGATAGAAAGCTTTAGACCAGTATTCGCATTCACTCGATTAAATAATTCATCGACAATTGCCGCATCTAATACGATAGGCAGCAATCCATTTTTAAAGCTATTGTTATAAAAGATATCCGCAAAGCTCGGTGCGATGACGGCACGAAAACCAAAATCATCCAAAGCCCAGACTGCATGTTCACGCGATGAACCACAACCGAAATTTTCCCGCGCCAGTAAAATCGTGGATTGATCATAAGGTGATTGATTCAGGATAAAATCTGGATTGGCACGACGGCTGTCATTGTCAAATTCCGGGCCACCTTCGTCAAGGTAACGCCAGTCATCAAAAGCATTAGGGCCAAACCCTGCACGCTTGATCGATTTTAAAAATTGTTTAGGTATAATTGCATCGGTATCGACATTGGGTCGATCCATCGGTGCGACAATACCTGTATGTTGTGTAAATGCCTGCATAATCGTTATCTACTTTTTGGGTTATCTCTTAATATTTTTTTATTTAGAAACTTTACCTGGTTAATTAATATCTGCGAAATGGCCTTCGATAGCAGCGGCAGCAGCCATTGCCGGGCTCACTAGATGCGTTCTTCCACCTTGCCCCTGTCGGCCTTCAAAATTACGATTCGATGTCGATGCGCATCGTTCACCGGGTTCGAGACGATCCGCATTCATCGCTAAACACATCGAACAACCCGGTTCACGCCATTCAAAACCGGCAGCAATAAATATCTTATCCAGACCTTCAGCTTCTGCCTGCTGTTTGACCAGACCAGAACCCGGCACAACCATGGCAAGCTTTATATTCTCAGCAACATGTTTACCTTCAGCCACTTTTGCTGCAGCGCGTAGATCTTCAATTCGCGAATTGGTGCATGAGCCAATAAATACTTTATCAACAGATATCTCGTTGATCGGTGTCCCCGCTTTCAGTCCCATATAAGCCAACGCTTTGCGCATACCATCAGCTTTTACTTTATCGCTGACATGGTCCGGGTTGGGTACAACCGCATCGATAGCAACAACCATCTCTGGCGACGTGCCCCAGGTAACCTGCGGTTTGATATCAGCCGCATCTAAACGAATGACTTTATCAAATTGGGCATCCTGATCGCTGTGTAATGTCTGCCAGTAAGCGATGGCCTTTGCTAATGAATTACCTGCTGGTGAATATGGACGCCCCTGAACATAATCGATGGTTGTGTCATCGACAGCAACCATACCGGCACGTGCGCCGGCTTCGATCGCCATATTACATACCGTCATACGTCCTTCCATCGATAACGCCCGTATCGCATCACCACCAAATTCTATCGCGTAGCCGGTTCCACCGGCTGTGCCAATTTCTCCGATAATCGCCAGAACAATATCTTTTGCGGTAACTCCGGCAGCAGCAACACCATCAACAGATACCAGCATGTTCATGCTTTTATTCTGCATCAAACATTGCGTCGCTAATACGTGCTCAACCTCTGAAGTACCAATACCAAAAGCCAATGCACCAAATGCACCGTGTGTTGATGTATGTGAGTCACCACAGACCACAGTCATGCCCGGCAACGTGGCGCCCTGCTCAGGACCGATCACATGTACGATACCCTGGCGAATATCCGTCATGTCAAATTCCGTTAGACCATACTGTTTACAGTTATCATCGAGTGTTTCCACCTGTAACTTTGCAACAGGGTCAGTGATACCCTCGTTGCGATCGGTGGTCGGTACATTGTGATCAGGTACTGCTACGATCGAACTGGCTCGCCATGGCTGACGGCCAGCGATACGTAAACCTTCAAACGCCTGCGGTGATGTTACTTCATGGACCAGGTGACGGTCGATGTACAATAAAGCGGTACCATCATCTTCAGATCTCACTACATGGTCATCCCACAATTTATCGTAAAGTGTTTTCGCGTTGCTCATTATTTAAAACTCGTTATTTTTATACTAATACTGTTTATAAGACGGAATTTTCGGTCCACACTATCGGCCAAAGTAAGCCATGATACTGGCTTTAGCGATAGCATGACTATTGATAAAGTAGCCTACGAGCTCGGGTCTTGCCTGTGCATTTTGTTCGATTTTGGCGGTATCCAAAGCAAACACTGTAAAGATGTATCGATGCGGCTTATCGCCTTCAGGCGGACAGGCCCCGCCGAAACCAGCAGTACCATAACTGGTAATACTTTCCACCGCGCCTTTAGGCATCTGTTTTAAACTTGCAGCTGTTTTTATCTCATTGACCGAGGCGTCGATATTAAACACCACCCAGTGCCACCAGCCACTGCCGGTGGGTGCATCAGGGTCATACGCTGTAACCGCAAAACTTTTTGTACCCTGCGGCGCACCTGACCAGCTCAACTGAGGTGAGATGTTCTTGCCTGTGCAACCAAAGCTGTTGAATACCTGATCATCCGCTATCTGACCCTTAATATCTGAGCTGCTAAGGTAAAGCCCTTCTGCCTGAACGTTTACTGAAGATAATATCAACAATGAAAATACCAGTTTTTTAAGCATAATAGTTCGCCTCCCATTAATTAAACAAAGTCATCAGAATCACAGATAGTACTACTGAAGTTTTCTTACGGTGAAAGATTAGTGACTTTCACAGCATAATACAAATTCATAATTTTTATATAATCGATTACTTTTAGTTATAGTAGTATTATACTAAATAACCCAAAACAACGATAACCACACGATCTAAAACACAGCTCATCATGGACATACAGAATATTCGTGCTTTTTTAATGGTGGCTGAAACCCGGTCATTTTCACGCGCCGCTGAAAAACTTTTTTTAACGCAGCCAGCCATCAGCAAACGAATCTCGACTATGGAACATGCCCTGGACTGCCAGTTATTTGACCGGTTAGGTAAGAGCATCCAACTAACGCAGGCTGGAGAAGCGTTGATCCCGAGCTACCAACGCATTCTCAATGAAATGGATGAAGCACAACGCATCATCAGCACAATGCGCAGCAGCATCAGCGGGCATTTAAAATTCGGCACCAGCCATCATATCGGTCTGCATCGTCTGCCTTCGATATTACGCCAGTATTCAAATCAGTATCCGAACGTTGAACTGGATATCCAGTTTATGGATTCAGAGCAAGCTGCCGAACAAATCTTAAAAGGCAACATCGAACTGGCACTCATCACCCTGCCCGATGCCGTAGAAAAACCATTAAACGCTATAAAGATCTGGTCAGACCCTATGCAGTGCGTGGTGGCACACGACCATGAACTGGCAAAATTCAAAACTGTCGAGATGGAGACTCTATCTCAATACGGTGTTTTGTTGCAGGCTCACAGCACCCATACACGCGACATTGTTGATAATGCGCTACAGTTAAAATCGGAGACAAAAATTATCATGGAATCCAACTACCTCGAAACCATCAAAGCGATGATACAACATGGACTGGGCTGGGGCGTACTGCCCGAATCGATGATTGATCAATCATTGCATCGTCTAAAAATAAGAGGTGTAAAAATGCAAAGGCACCTGGGCGTTCTGCTACATGCATCGCGGACTTTATCGAGTTCCGCATCCGCATTGCTCGATCATTTGAAACCGCTTTAGCGGAAACAAAGGCAGCGCCTCCAACTGCTTTCTGCGAGCCCGTTATGGCCACAGGTTTATTCCTGAGTCTCGATGTTAACCATATGAAATATCGGGGTTATTAATATATCGCCAGACAATACCCAATGCCAAAACACAGCAGCCGGCGGCAAGCACAAACAGTACGCTGGCGCCCCAGCTATCCCATACTAAACCACTGATCAAACTGCCCGCCGCAACGCCTGCGCCGAAACTGACGCTGGCATATAAGGCCTGTCCTCGCCCCTGGTGGCTACCGGTAAAATATTCATGCACCAGTGATATACCAACGGAATGAAATACACCGAATGTAAAAGCATGAAATAACTGCGCGATAAATAACATGACTAAATGCTCTGAATAAAAACCGATTATCAGCCAGCGTGAGATTGCAAGTATCAGCGTTACTATAAGCAACTTACGCGCACCAAAGGCCGGCAATAAACGATGCATCAGTAGAAAAATCACCACTTCGGCAAGCACACCAACAGCCCACAATACGCCTATCAGATACGAACTGTACCCCAGCTCCTGCAGATAAATAGTATAAAAAGTGTAATACGGCCCATGGCTGAACAACATTAAAAAACCCACACTTAGAAACGCCAGCACCCTGGGTTGTTTGACGACTTGCCAGATAGGTGAGTGATCGCTGTGTGGTGTATTTAATTTCTCCGGCACTACAAAACTTGTCATAGAGATCAAAACAAATGTCAGCAGAACAAACAGCGGAATAATGTCTGCCCCATAACTTTGCAGTAGATCACCGATGAGCACTACGACCAGTATAAAACCCAACGAACCCCATACACGCACCATACTGTAACGATGGCTATCACATCCTAGATGGTTAAGTGTCATCGCTTCGAACTGCGGCAGTGTCGCGTTCCAGAAAAAACTGAACAACAGCATAACAAACATTAACCACCAGAGTTGCTGACTGATAAAGACCAGTGAAAAACTTAACATGGCGAGAATGCAGGCGACACGAATAATCAACATGGAACGGCGGGAATGGTCTGCAAGCCAGCCCCAGATATAAGGTGCCACTAGCTTGGTTGCGGGCAAAATAGCCATCAGGCCACCAATGACCAGACTGCTAAAATTCAGCGATTTTAAATACAGGCTCCAGTAAGGAATCAGCACACCAAGTGACGCAAAATAGAAAAAATAAAACCCGCTTAGTCGCCAGTATGGAAACGGTGAAGAAACTGAATTTTTTTTCATTATTTCAAACAGGGAACTCATTCAAGTGAATATCTCAATCCACACAAGCATATTGAGGCGAACATGGGTGACTTACTCTGCTGCGACCTTGTGCTCTGCGCTGATCTTCTCTAGACCTGTGGTGGTATTACCGGTGTTGCTGAGTGTACATCCATATTCTGTCCGCGTTGACGCAATAGATGATCGCATAACACGATGGCCAGCATGGCCTCACAGATAGGCGTAGCCCGGATCGCAACACAGGGATCATGCCGCCCATGAGTGACCACATCGATCGCTTTACCTTTAATATCGATAGTGTCACCACTTAGGCGAATACTGGATGTAGGCTTAAACGCAGTGTGTGCAACGATAGCCTGGCCCGATGAAATGCCGCCTAACACGCCACCTGCATGGTTGCTTCTGAAACCGTCTGGTGTCAGCTCATCGCGAAATTCTGTACCTTTGGCAGTGACACATTCAAAACCATCACCGACTTCAACTCCTTTGGCGGCATTAATGCCCATCATGGCATGCGCGATATCAGCATCCAGACGATCGAATACCGGCTCACCTAAACCCGGTGGCACACCCTCGGCTACAACGGTAATTTTACCACCGACAGAGTTACCTTCTTTGCGCAACGCATCCATATAGGTTTCGAGTTCGGCGATCTTTGAAGCATCACCGCAAAAAAAAGCGTTATTATTTATTTCATTTTTATCCAGCATCGGCATAAGAATAGGCCCGAGCTGTGACATGTAACCGTATATCTCGATGCCGTAGCGGTCCTTAAGAAACTTCTTGGCAATACCGCCAGCAGCAACACGCATCGCGGTTTCACGCGCAGAGGAACGGCCACCACCACGGTAATCACGAATGCCGTATTTTTGCTGATAGGTGTAATCGGCATGGCCTGGGCGGAAAGCGGTCCATGATATTGCCGTAGTCTTTAGAACGCTGATCGGTATTTTCGATCAGCAAACCAATGCTGGTGCCCGTGGTTTTTCCCTCGAACACACCAGAGAATATTTTCACCAGGTCGGCTTCACGGCGTTGCGTAGTATGGCGTGAAGTACCCGGTTTGCGTCGATCAAGATCGACCTGCAGATCCTCTTCACATAATTCGATACCCGGCGGACAGCCATCGATAATGCCCACTAGCCCGGCACCGTGAGACTCACCCGCGGTAGTTAAACTAAACAGTTTTCCTATGGTATTTCCTGACATATGACCAACTTATATTCTTTATAACAATATTATCTAAATGATAACAGACTTGAAATCAGCCTGATATGTTTCTAACTGTTCAGCCGTTAAGACAAAAACGCCATCACCGCCAAACTCAAAATCCACCCAGAAGAAAGGCACTTCGGGCAACAAGGCTTCCAGTGCCGGTTTAGAGTAACCGACTTCGACAACCAGGATGCCCGCATCGCTCAGATAATCTCTTGCCTGTACCAGCATCGGCAGTACTATGTCCATGCCGGTTTCGCCTGCGGCCAATGCCGTCGACCCCGGCTCAAATGAAAATTCTTCAGGTAGCTGCGACATTTCCTGTTCCGACACATATGGCGGGTTGCTCACAATAATGTCGTAACGTTTAGCAGGAATGGATTTAAACAAGTTTGATTCGATTAAAGTGAGCCGATCTTCAAGACCGTGATTCTGGCGGTTAATCTCTGCTACCGCCAACGCATCGGCTGAAATATCACTGGCATCGACCTGCGCCTGAGCAAAGGCGTAAGCACAGGCAATAGCAATACAGCCACTACCTGTACATAAATCAAGAATACTAGCCACCTGGCTTTCTTCTATCCAGGGAGAGAACTGCTTCGCTATCATTTCGGCCAGAGGTGAACGAGGAATTAGTACTCGTTCATCGACGTAAAAGCTTAAGCCTGCAAACCAGGCTTCCTGGGTGATATATGCCGCCGGTTTGTGGTATTTAATGCGTTGTTGAAACAGGCTCAGTACATGCAGGCGCTCATCCATGGTCAGTACACAGTCGAAATACTCAGCACTGAAGTCAGGCGGCAGGTGCAAGGCGCTCAAACACAGGTAAGCGGCTTCGTCGATAGCGCTCGGCATACCCTGAGCAAAGCTAAGCTCAGCGGCATTAAACTGGCTTGTACCCCAACGGATCATGTCACGAATGGTAACTAGATCGTTAGCGATTTCTCGTTTGTTCATCATCGCACTATTGTACACAAATTTATTCGCGCAGAGTTATCTTCCATGTGCTTTGATGAAGCCTTATAATACATCACCTTATATTTAAACAAGCTAACAATACTGTGACTATGATCCCATCCAGAAAAATGACTTCCGTAGTACTTGCATTCAGCCTGTTTTTTATTCAAACCACTCATGCAGCCAGTCAGCAGGTGGATATTGATGCCAATCAAAAAACAGACACTGAGATTACTGTCGATGCCGCATGGATTGCAGAAGCGCCACCCACTAGCAGGGTTATGGTTGGTTATATGACAATAAACAATCCCGACGCAGAAGCCATCGATATCATCAGCGCAAAGTCTGACACTTACAGCAGCATAGAATTTCATGAGACGCTACATGAAGACGGTATGGCAAAAATGGTTCGCCATGACAGCTTACACGTCCCTGCCCATGGCAGCATCCAGCTAAAACGCGGCGGCAAACACTTGATGCTATTCAACCCGACTACGCCTTTAAAAGCTGGTGACACGGTATCGATAACCTTAACCACTGAAAATAACACATCAAAAATTATTACGGTTGATGTTAAAAAAGCACAGTTTTAATAACTGGACTGACACTTTATAAAATGAAAGAAAAACTTCTCGCATTAATTTTTTACATCCTGCCACACCATGCGATCAGCTGGTTAATGTTTAAAGCCTCACGCGTTCGCTGGCGACCACTGAAAAATTTCATCATCCGTAGTTATACCCGATTACACCCCGTAAACATGCAAGAAGCTGTTGAACCGGATATGTTCGCGTATGAATCGCTTAATGCATTTTTCACTCGCGCACTAAAACCACAATGCCGTCCTTTTGACGAAGACGTAAATCACTGGTTATGCCCAGTGGATGGCTCCGTCAGTCAGGCACAGCAGATTGAAAAAGGCCGGATTTTTCAGGCAAAAGGTCAGGACTACAGCTTACTGGAACTCGTCGGTGGCGATGAAGAATTAAATACACTATTCAATGATGGTGTTTTCGCTACACTTTATCTTTCACCCAGAGACTACCATCGCATTCATATGCCTGCCACTGGCAGACTTAAACACATGCAATATATTCCCGGACGATTATTCAGCGTGGCAGGTTTTGTAGTCAATAACATCCCTCGCCTTTTCGCGCGCAATGAACGCTGCGTGTGTTACTTTGAAACCGAGCAAGGCCCGATGGCAATGATACTGGTCGGCGCGATTAATGTTTCTGCAACGGAAACAGTGTGGCATGGACTGATTACCAGTGAAGCTAAAAAGATCAAACGTTTTGACTACAGCAATGAAGAGATCATTCTGCAACGTGGAGAGGAGATGGGCCGATTTAATTTAGGCTCAACCGTTATTGTTCTTGCGACCGATAAAATGAAACTGGATGCCAGTATGATTGCTGGCGTCGATATTAAGCTAGGACAATGCCTGGCAACAGCAAGCCAGCGCTGAGCCGAATCTTCGTTAAGCCTGCATGAGCTAACTTTCGTTTGCTTTTTCAACTGACTGCAAAGTTTCTACTGAGGCGCTTTGGGCATTATCCTGATCCAGAACACCATTCTCTGACTGTGCCTTATGCTCTGGCACATCCCCAGATGGTCGAGTAAAACGATCATTCATAGTTTGAATAAATTCACTTGAATCTTGACTAACCTCGTTCAATGTTCGTTTTGATCGCATCGACCAGCCAACCGGCATGGGCCTGAATACACTTCTCAGCATCTGTGTATTTTTAAGGAATGCCTTTCTGATATTACCTGCCAGTATTTTCCCTTCCCGACTTTCGCCCGCCAATGTTTTATCGATAGCAATTTTCGTATTGATTTTCTTTGCAATAACTTTCGCTGAAAAAGCACGCGCCGTAAAGTGCACAACAGAAAAACCCATAATGACCAGTGCCAACTTTATTGAGGACAGGATATTGTCATTGGTAAAGTCATAAGAGAATAGCGCCCATGAATCAAATGTATTGTCCAATACCAACAGCACCACCAAAAAAACAGCAATAGCGACAGCATCCAGCACCATCACCATCTTCAACCATTTTGTCATCGCATCTTTCACTACAGGCACAACATGATCTTCTATGTCGCTGGCAATCGTCTGCATGGCGCCTACGATACGATACGAGCGCTCGACTTCTACCTGATGAATACGTTCAAAAATGGCTGATTTATCTTGTTCACACTTACGTTCAAAACGTTGACGTACCGTCTCATCTGCAATCGGCACAGCAACATCGTTATTATAAATCGAATAAAAACGACCTGCTGTCAGACCTTTAGCGGCAAGTGCGCGTTGCCACGCAGCGACTACTGCTTCAGGGTTATCTTCCTGCGCAGCAGTATCTATCTGATTAAGGATATACAAAAACTTTTCGGAATCACTGCGGTTGATAGTGTTTCCAACCAGGTGATCGAGTGTATCCTGCATCGCACCCGGCTCGGGGTGGCGCGCATCAAAAAACACCAGAACCAGATCAGATAAATCCACGATATGATCGGTTAACCGCAGTATGGCATTACGTTGATCATCAGCATCAAATCCTGGCGAATCAATAATAATTTTGCCGCTTAATTTATCCGAGTGTGAGGTTTTCATCTGCAGGTAGGCATCAATACGTCGACCCTCACCTTCGGTGACTTTTTCGATCTCATCACTCATCTGATAAAACGGAAAGCGTGGATCTGAATTCAATGCTATGCCGGGTAAAACGCGATTTTCTTTACTGTTGCTATAGGTGATAACGGTAAATTTATCGTCCACCGCCTGGTTGCCGGTTAATTGCAGTTTATCGCCCAGAAAATTATTGATGAAGGATGATTTCCCTGCGGAAAATGTCCCTAACACTGAAACCAGAGGCCACCAGGGAATACTAGTCGCATAAGACTCACTGGTGTCCAGCAATCCCATCTTGTAGGCGACAGTATCAAGCTTTTTAAATCGAGAAACCACATCCAGCAATAATGGATTCTCATTATTCAGGTGGCTTTCAAGTTTCGTTAAACGATCTCGTATGGACTTATCTGGGCGATTTAGCATTATTGATACTTACTTACCTGGCACGGATTCTGCCGACGTTGGACTGTCCGCCGGTTTTAATGACACCGGAGTGGCTCCCGGCACAGTGATTTCATTTTTCGATTCATTCGGCGCGGCAACATTTGTCTGCTTCACCGGCGCTGCCCTGCGTTGCTGATAGGGGTTACCGTAAGGATTTTGCTGCGCCGGACGTTCATAAGCTGGCCAAACCGGTGCAGGCGCCATCGGCGGTGGTACGTTTGTGTTTGAACTAAATGGCATAACATCATTCATCATGCCAAAAGGCCCACTGGACACGGTGCGGTTCATGCCGTGCATATCACGCTGCATACCATAAACAGACTGATTCATGCTACCGATATTATGTGTCATGCTTTTTATATTATTACTCAATGGTGTAAGCGTATTCATCTGCCCTGACATAGAAACAATTTCTGTGGTCATACCATCGATGTTTCCTGTCATGTTGTCGATACTACCCGTCATAGAATTCATATCTTTTGTCATGCGAGGCATTGAATCAGAAACAATAACTGCCATGTGCGTAACCGATTGAGACAAGATAGCAATGTCATGTGTTAAACGGTAGATCAGAAAGAATCCGTAACCGGCTAGCAGGACAAACGCAAATAGCGATGGATAGACGACCATCTCCCAACGTCTGGCACTATTATCAAAAGTATTAGCTAGCCTTTCCAGAGGATCCGTTGGTTTATCACTAACATAGGCTTTATCCAGAATCTTTTGCTGAGCACGTTGCTTTGCTTCATGCGCGCGCATTTTTAGATCATCAACGTTTTTCTTAGATCTGATAGCGTCATCAGCAGACTTTTTATCGAGCTCACTTATCTTTTTAGCTGCAGACTTCATATCAGAGTCTTTCGAGGCGCCAGCTTTCTCGATCGCTGCAAGTGCATCCTTTGTCTTTACACCTTTAGCAGAAACGGCAGCGCTTTCAGAAGTAGCCGCAGGTTTAGCAGCAGACTTCGCTGCAGGCTTAACGGCGGGTTTCGCTACTGATTCCTTTTTACCAGCGCTACTGTCAGGCGTACTTTTTACTACGGGAGCTTTCTTTGTAGACTGCTTGTCAGTCGTTTTCTCATCAGCCATCTAAAAATCGCCTTCAGCGCCTCGATTCATAATATCTAAAATAATTGTTTTAACATTTTCGGCCTCTTCCTTTAGAGCCGGTGGTAATGATTTACCGCCATAGATCATCAAGTCCATATTCAATGTGTACAACCATAGCTTACCTTCTTTATCTTCTACCATGCTTAGTCGGCAGGGTAGATATGCAGAATAAGCATCACTGTATTCCAGCATCTGCGCAGCAGTCAGCGCATTACAAAACATATAAATTTTAAAGAAACGTGCTTTTTCCCCTGTCATGGCTTCGATTTGTTTAGATAGAGGAAGTTCGCCAACATTTTTAATGTTATGCTCATTGGCAACAAATTTCATGGTCTGTTCTACATCTTCTATAGTCAAACCTTCGTCAACAGGTACTTTCCAAACAGTTGCTTCAGCGGCGTTGCCTGACTCCAGAATTTTAGCGCCCATCTCACTATACACATCGATAGCTTTCTCATCAAAGGCCTGCATCATTGGCGCTAATTTCACTGCAAAGACAATCGCAATAACGACAACGACAAAGCCCAACAGCGCAAATAAATTTCGTAAAGCATAAAACATAGTTAAACCCTAAAATAAATTATAATTATTAAGACTCAGCTGAGGTAATCAACTTTTGTAATTCTTCTGCCTTGTCTTTATCAAGATGCCGCAGTAGACCAATTAAACTCCTGGCGCGTCTGGCCTGCCCTTTACGAACCAGAATAGACGCGGCTGAAAAATAAGCCGCAGCGGCCTGTTTATTTTTCCCCTGGTTAAAGTAAACGTTACCCAGCTCACCATATGCATCAAAATTATCTTCAGTGTTATCGATGACATACTGATAATTTTTTTCCGAAACATCATATTTTCTTTGATAAAAAGATTTGCGAGCAGTCAACCAGCTGTTACGAATATCGCTGGCAGACAATGATGGGGCTATTACTTTGCCATTCTTATCGACATTTTCGATTTGCCTCGCGACTTGCTCCGGAATAAATGAATCTCTAACAGGCGGCACCTGAGCACCACTTTGCTGACCAGTTGTACGACTTACAAAGGCTGTCGATTGTGTACTTCTAGCCGAAGCATTTACCTGACTATCATAACTATTGATATTACCGGTGCTCGCAACGTGTGGTTGAGTATCGGTTTTCTGCTCAATAAAGCGCGCAGGGTTTTGTTCTACCTGCTCACTCTTAGTGCTATCGGTTGCGCTCACTGGCTGCTGCTTATTAACTGTTGCGCTGAAATCATCAGCTTTTTTATTCTCTTCAGAAGAAGCACTGGCATTAGCCTCTAATGACTCATCTGCTTGCTCTTCAGATACTTGTGCTTGCTTAGCTTTGACAGCATTAACAAATTCTCCAACCTCAACAAATTCACTAGACAGATAGGTAATGGCTTTACCAACCGGCGTATTCTCACCAGTTAAATTACCCCAGAACATATACCCGTAAATAACCACTACAATCAGTAAAATTAGAAAAAGATGGCTCAATAACCAGCGAATAATTTTCATATAAACCTCTACATCTACAATAATATTAAGATTATTTCTGTAAACCTGCTAATCCAGCATGGTTGCCAGTTTTTTCATTTCTTTTGATGCTTTACCCATTGGGTCTAGTTCAAATACGCCGAGCCCCTCACTGAAGGAACGTCTGTATGCCGTACGTTGATACAAACGTACATCAAGCGCTTTAACGCCCTGCATCATGTGTAGTGCCTGCTCGGCTTCATCCGTTTCGCGGACGCCTATATGCGTATCTGCGCGATTGATAAAACCTAGTACTTCCGGTTTATTATCCTTATTAATACAGTTACTGACGATTTTTAGAAATCGCTGTGTCGACCAGACGTCAGCCTGGCTAGGCTGTACTGGAATTAGCACACGATCAGCAAGCGAGATCGCTCTTTGCATTGCCAGCATATTACTAGCACTCATATCTACAATAATCGGTTTCTTATATTTTTTATCGCTGACCAGCCTTTCAAGTTCGCTAAGATCGGTCGATACCTCAACAATCGGCTCATAACCATCCTCATCACGAACCTCACAGACATCAACCAGGGTGCATTGTGGGTCGAGATCGAACGTCATAACACCAGTTTTATCATGCGCCAACCAAACCGCCAAATTAAATGCGACTGTACTTTTACCTGTACCACCTTTTAAATTTCCAACGACTGTTAACATACAAAATCACCCGAATATTTATAATTGTAATTCTTATCCACATCATCCTGTTATGACATATGTCAAACAAGGTGGATGGTTATTTATTATTCGTTACCTTAACTGCTTCTTCTGTTTTTATAGTTTCGTCTACAGCATCATACAATGTGTAACCTTCTGGTATGGCAAATAACGCTTTACTGACCTTGCCCACTTTAATATTTTGCAGTTCATCAACCACGTCATTTTCATATTGTTGCTTGACCACGATATCCAGTTCATCGTCATACCACTGCACCCCCTGTTCCTCGCCCCTTCCACTGTAAACGACCATGGTCAGTTTTCTTACCTTACGACCATTTATTTCCTGATCATCGACAACATCAACATTTAGACTAGTTCCATCTGAGTTCTCCTGTCGTAGGATACTTTTATATTTCACATCAATCCACTGAAAAACATGAAAGTCCTTACCGTTATTATCCACTGTGATTAGCCACTTTTCAGCAGCACGGCCATTTATCTTTACTTTTTTAAGGAAAACACACTCCGCGCCAACAAACTGCTTGCAGGGATCGATGGTCTTTTTGTTTTTATCTGTGGAGCGGTGTTGCTCATTCACTGGCATTTCACGCTCTAGATAGTAGTTATTTTTACTATCCAACCAGATGATTTTGTTATTTTTATTATCAAAAATCTGCACCATAGGTACACCGTCTTCAATGTACTCAAAGCGTACATTACCGTCTAACCAGTACATCTTGGCACGGCTGACATTTTCACCACGAATCTGCACGGCATCAGCACTAAACGATGCTGAATGCACCATTGCACTACTGGCAAGGACCGAAATGGAAATTAACAGTAAAAAAAACGAACGCAAATCTTTCATAATAATTCAAACAGAAAAGGCGGTACCAATACGGCACCGCCAAGTCGGGTGCTACTTATTGTACAGGAGCTGCCTGAGGCGCACCTTGTACTGGTGGTTGACCATAAGGCCCTGGGCCATAACTAGGAGCTTGACCATAATAAGGGCGACCGCCATTGTTATAACTATTGTTATAACCATTATTCCAGCCATTGTTGCCATTATAATTGTTGGAGCCATTGTATGCGTTGTTGCCACGGGCATTGCCGTTACCACGACCTTTACCGCTCATACCGAAATTAAAACTGCCATCCGCATCACCGGAACCGTCACCTGAACCGTCACCATAACCTGAGCCATTATTGCGCATGTTATTATTCCAGTCATTGTTATTGTTCCAGTTGTTGCTGTTGTTGCCCCAACCATTGTTATTACTATTGTTGTCCCATGGACCCCAACCAGCATTGGCTGTCATTGAAGACAGTCCCACGATTAATGCTGATGATATAACAGCAACTTTAATTATTGATTTCATATAATGACACCTTATTTACTACCCTCATTAAAAGTATGGTATTGAGCTGAGGGAACTACTCAACACATGGTTTGCGTGAAGTTATCTACTTCTCGGCATCCAACTTCACACTATACGCCTGTTATTTAAAGGAATCTATTTCTATTACCAATTTCTGTTCGGTGCAAAAGTGAACGGATTAAACACCTTATCCTGTTCCGGATTTAAAGTATTCTGTGCTGGCTGAGTCGATTCATTTGTATACACTCCATCGTTATTGCCAATGTACGGCGATGCAGGAATTGGAGGTAACCCACCTAGAGCAGTACCGGGTAACCAGGGGAATTCCTCACCCCGGTATAACATGTCCGCTCCATTACCCCAGGGCGAAACTGCAGGCACATCATACAATGGGTTTGTATAACCCATACTTGACCGCGGATATGAACCATAACGCGGCGTATTACCATAATAATCAGGCAGCGGCAGCTCAGACATACGCTGCAGAGGTACAACACGATGATTATAATTTGCTCCAGGTAAGCGAGGATCCTGTGAATACATCTGTACCCCCTGCTGCCTCATCTGCTGCTGCTTTATGGATTCAAGAGTTTCAGGTGTCACAAATCTAGAACCTGTGCCGGGCCTAACTTCGTTTAGCCTGGCACTGTTTGGCCTGACATCATCTGACCTGACTTCATCCGTGCTAGTTTTTTGATCATCCTGATATTGACCGTATCGCTCCCATAATCGCTGCCTAAACTTTGGTTGCTGCTCCTCTGGCTCAGGTGGCAAGGCCCATGGATTTGTTTGATTACCCGCAAGCAGGATTGGATAGGTCTGACCTTGTCGGATACTACCATCAGCAAATGCTGCGGACGTAAGTGCTACCAGCAAACCAAATATCAGATTTGTTGTAACCTTGTTATTGATTATGCGACGTTGCATCAGACACACCTTAATATTATTCACATGCTCAGACAAAATAGTCCATTACTTGCATACTCCGAGGAAGATTTATTACTTTACAAGTATAGGACAACACAGAGCCGCTTTATCGCCTTTTTGTGAATACTTTTAGTTCATGTATGACTCACCGGATTACTGACTGAACGGCCTGCTACTGGATTGATTATAAAACTGATCAGGCCTATTGCCATCATAAGAGTCGTTAGGTCCAACGCCCATAGATGGTATCCAGCGCGGTACATTCATGTTCACCCCTCTACTTTTAGGCCTTTGCTCATGTCCTGCCCGATTATCATAGCCGTTTGCATTTTGTTGGGCACTGACAGCATCAGTGGCGGGTTTAACATACTGATAACCATTTTCAGGCATCCAGCGATTGTTTCTCTGCACTTCACCCTGCCTCAGGTCAGGCCAGGGGACATCAGGACTAAACACCATAAATGAATTGTTTGTGCTGTTACGATCAACCGGCTGCACCTGCTCGCGCTGAAAAAGCTTATCCTCAAATGATGGTCGTTTAAAAGAGTAATCGCTTAACGCAGAAGACATATAGGGCCCAGGCGGTGGTGGTGGAACCACTTCTTTTTTAAACTGTGGACGTTTCGGCCAGGCAGGAAAACCATATGGCAGCTGTGGTGCATCCACAGATCCAGTACTTCCGCCCATAGTGATATCAGGCGTTTCTGCAGACACAGCCAATCCAGACATCAACAAAACCAGTAACAGTAATGTTTGCCTGACTACTGCATATTTAAAAGGCTGGGATGAGACAGGTAGTTGCATGAATGACTCCGATTAAACTTAGCTATCATCCTTAAGGCGAATGCCTCGACGTCCGCGCACTGACGATTTTTTAGATGGCGCTTTTTTAACTGCGACATTCTTCACTGCGACCGTTTTTTTCTTGGCGGCAACTTTTTTCTTCGGCACCACCCTTTTGGCAACATCAGTATCCTGGACTGCCGTTTTTACTGGGAGTATTTCTTTCGTAGCCGGAGCTACAACGACCGACTCTTCCGTCGACTTCTCGACTGTCGCCTCAGTCGGTACAATCTTAGCTGTAGCTTTGACTGCCGGTTTTGGTGCTGCTTTCGGTGCTGCTTTCGGTGCCGCTTTCGGGGCTGCTTTCGGTGCCGCTTTCGGGGCCGCTTTCGGGGCCGCTTTCGGTGCTGCTTTCGGGGCCGCTTTCGGGCGCTCGCTTTCGGGGCCGCTTTCGGTGCTGCTTTCGGGGCCGCTTTCGCTGCGGGCTTCTTCGGTGCAGACTTAGTTACCGTTTTGGTCACAGCAGGTGTAGCAGGCGCTACAGGCGCAGGCGCAGGCGACGGCGGTGTAGAACCTGCAGGCGGTGTCGGAGGCGTAGAATCTGAACCGAACATACCCATAATCATGCCAAACAGCATGCGCAGTAAATTAAAAATCATCTGGAAAATAACAATAATCCAGCCCACCAGGCCGACTACACCGCCATACACTCGCATCCATAGCGGTGTTTTATATTCAGAAGCAGCGGCAGAGACATTTGCTACGCCTGCTTCCTCGCCCTCAATTTCCAAATATTTGGAACTAATCGTGCGCTCACCTGAATCTGCAGTTTCGTAGTAGAAATGTTCTTTCATGCTAAGACAGCCCAGCGGAATAACGATGACCGCCATCACTGTACCGACACCTGCGCCCCATAAGAGACTGACGGCCATACCGTTAAAAATAGGGTCATCAAGAATGGCGAACGCGCCAGCCATCAATGTCAGCGAAGTAATAAAGATTGGGCGCATACGAATTTCTGCACCATTCACCGCCGCTTCTCTAACGGGAATACCTTTCGCGACTTCGATTTTCACAAACTCGACGATCAGGATGGATTGCCTTACGATGATGCCACCCAAAGCGATCATGCCGATCATCGATGTCGCGGTAAATTCAGTACCATGCACCCAGTGTCCTGGCACGATACCGATCATGGTAAGCGGGATTGGCGACATGATAAGACCAGCCAGTCCAAAGTCACGGAATTCCCAGACGATCAAACCATAGATCAGCACCAGGGCAGCCATGAATGCCAGCCCCATGTCACGGAAAGTTTCGAAGGTCACTGTCCACTCGCCCGTCCATTCAAATCCCGATGTGTTATCACTGTCAGGTGGACCAATCAGGTTCATAGGCATGCCTTCCATGATTACACCGTCAGGTGTGGTGTACTGATCGGTAAACTCTTCGACATTAAACATGCCGTAGATCGGCGCGCCTAGACGACCTTCCATTTCGCCGACGACAAACTCGACATCACGCAGATCTTTATGCCATATGATCGGTTCATTTTCTTCGAGTACAAAACGGCCAAGTTCACCCAGGGGCGCGATAGTTCCATCTGAAGTTACCATTGGCAGGTTACTCAGCTGGTTCACCTGAGAACGTGTTGACATTGGCACCTGGATCACAATAAAGGTAGGCTCGATAACTGAAGCACGTTTCACGTCACCCAGCTTGAATCCGCCCATAGCCATAGCCAATGTCCCGTTGATGCTGTCAACAGTAACACCGCGACGAATCGCCTTTTCTTTGTTTACTTCAAAACGCCAATGTAATGAAGGCTCGTTCATGTAGTTATCGACATCGACAACTCCACCGGATTTTTCAAAAAACTCGGTCATTTTATTGGCTACTTCACGCCTTGTCCTTGCGTCAGGACCGTGAATTTCAGCAACTACGGTCTGCAATACCGGTGGCCCTGGTGGCATCTCTACGATAGCGATACGACCACCCGCACGTTGCGCGATCGGTGTCAGTAAAGCACGTGCTTCCTCAGCGATCTGATGGCTACTCTTCTCCCGATCATTTTTATCCTTTAACATCACCAGCAGGTCGCCATGCCATGGCTGCTTTCTGAGGTAATAATGTCTGACCATGCCATTGAAGTTAAATGGCTGCGCCGTCCCCGCATAAGTCTGCACGGCTTTTACTTCCGGTATTTCGTTAATCGCCGTTGCCAGGTCATGCGCCAGGTTGGCAGTCACCGGCATTGCTGTACCTTCCGGCATATTGATAATAACGCTGAATTCAGGCTTGTTATCAAACGGCAGCATCTTCACTGCAACCCACTGTGTCGGGTAGAACAGCAGCATCGTCATCGCTGTAACAGCGATGACGCTGATCAGGAAAATAATGCCAAGTTTACGGCTATTTACCAGCGGCATAATAATTGGGCGATATAATGCCGCAACAACCTTACGAGTTTTCTCTTCTCGTTTTTCAGCTTTCTCCAGAGCGTGAAGCTTTGGACGCATGATGACCGCGAACCACGGGGTAAAGATAAATGCCGCGACCAGCGAGAAGAACATTGCAGACGCGCCCATCACCGGAATCGGACGCATGTAAGGACCCATCATGCCACTCACCCAGCCCATGGGAAGCAGTGCCGCAATAATAGTAAAGGTAGCTAGAATAGTGGGATTACCCACTTCCCGCACCGCATCAACTGCGTCAGCAAGCGTAGTTCGGCCTTTCATCAACCAGTGACGGAATATGTTTTCCACCACCACGGTGGCATCGTCGACCAGGATACCGATCGAAAATATCAGTGCAAACATGCTGACGCGGTCGATGGTGTAATCGACCATCCACGCCCACCAGATCGTAATCAAAATAACCACGGGAATTACCGTTACCACCACAAAAGCAGCACGGAAACCTAAACCGATCAAACACAATAAAGCAACGGCTGCAGTGGCTTCAAACATCGCACTCAGCAGCTCATTTACTTTATCGTTGGCAGATTTGCCGTAGTCACGAGTAATTTCTACAAAAACATTACCTGGAATGACAGTACCTTTTAGTTCTTCCAGTTTTTTTAAAATATCTTTAGAAACCGTTACACCATTAGAACCTTCTTTCTTGGCGATAGCTATGGTTACAGCAGGGTCACCGGTAGGTCGCTCAACACCCTCAAAAGCTGGCCCTGCATAAAAAGAAGAAATATTTCTGGCATCTTCAGGACCATGATGCACCTTAGCCACATCTCGCATATAAATAGGTGAGCCCTGATTCATACCCACAATCAGGCGTTCAACATCATACGCTGTACGCAGGAATGAACCCGAATAGACGATAAAAGATTTACTGCCTGCCTCAACGGCTCCTACATTCTCCTGTGAATTAGCTACTGTAACAGCACCTGCCACCTGTTGCAGACTGATTCCGTATCCGGACAGTCGCTCAGGCAATACCTCTACTCGAATCTGATCAGCACGGCCGGCGACCACAAAACCTTTACCGGTATTTTTGACCTGACCCAGCTCCTGCAACACATCGTTACCAAGTATACGCAAAGTACTATCATCGACATCTTTCGACCACAGGGTAACCGAAACAGCAGGCACGTCATCAATCGCAACCGGTTTTACCAGTGGCGGCAAAACATCCGGCGGCATCATATCCATGTTCGAATTAATTTTATCAGTGACTTTAACGATGGACTCACCCAGGTCTTCACCGACGTAGAACTGCACAGTAACGATAGCGTTACCGCGTTGGGTAGCCGAAAAGGTATGACGTACGCCGGGAATCTCATCCATCAACCTTTCCAGCGGATCGGTCACCAGACTCTCTACCTGAGACGCTGAAGTACCCGGATAAGACACAAAGATATCAATCATAGGTACCGATATCTGTGGGTCTTCCTGTCTAGGCGTAAAGATAAGTCCGCTGATACCTATGAGCAAAGTTGCTAACAGCAACATCGGTGTGACAGGTGAATTAATAAAGGTTTTTGCTATAGTGCCGGCAAGACCAAGCTCCTTACCGCCAATAGTCGCCGCTGGTGGTATATCGCTGCTCAGGTCTTCACTTTTATTTTGATCTTTATCCAATTGGTCAGTCATTTTCTAACAATCACTCTATAGATGTGCTGGCTGTTATTTATCGCTCGTCATTTGCCACTCAGAAAACATGAGCGATGACACTGCCTTGCTGTTATTTATCCCACGGTACTGGCGGTTTTGATACATTATCATTTGTCAGAATTCTTTCACCCGGCTCAAGCCCTGAAAGAACGATAATAGTATTATCGCCAATTTCTATACCGGTACGAATCAAACGCATCTTGGGTACATTGTTCTCATCCAAAACTTTAACCGAGGGTAAACTGCCGCGTTGGCTGATAGCAGACTTTGGTATTACCGGAAGCGCACGGGTCGGTGAATTAACATCAGGAATCATGACCTCTGCGTACATACCGGCGGCGCCAGGCACACCTTCTGGCAAGTCAAATTTAACAGTTACGGTATGCTGCTTGTTATCAGCAATGGGGGCAATCTGAGCTACACGGGCATTGATCTGTGTATTACCCACATCCAGCCTTGCTGGAACTACCATGCCTTTTGTCAGGCCCGGCATTAAACGCGCAGGCACTTCCACCTCTATACGCAGGTACTTTGAATAGGAAAAGATAATTAGCGGCTGGCCTGGCTGAACCGTGTCACCGATCTCAATCATTTTTTGCATTATGATACCGTCAAAAGGTGCTATCGCTTCTGTATCACGCAATTTAGCGTTGATTGCACGCAAGCCTGATTCAGCCTCAGTAATACGAGAGCGTGCTGTTGAAACCTGAGTACCTTGCGTCACCAGATCAGCATGACGCTCAATGCCTTTATTACCACCACCACCTTCACCCGGCAAAAAGCTATTATTATCGAACAAACCGTCAAACATAGAAGGCATACCCATGCCAGCCATCGGACGCGGGTTATAGACTCGTGGATTCCATAGTTCGCGATTGTATTGAACCTGTGCGTTTTGCATCGCATTCTGAGCGGAAGCCAACTGTGCTTCGGCGGCTGTCTTTTTAGCCCGCAGGTCGTCGTCGTTAATTTTCACAAGGAGGGTACCAGCTTTAAACTCATCACCCTCCTCACCCGCGATACTCACTATACGCCCCGGCATTTGCGCAGCAAGTGTTACATCTTTCAGCGGGATAACACTGCCACCTAGAATGACGTAACCGCCATGAGGCGCTACACCAACCGTAATAACATTATCTGCCTGAGCTTGAGCGGACCATCCGGTAAGTAGTGTTAGTGAGAGATATAAGAGGAATTTCGTTCGACTGATTGTTGACATGCCCAAAGCTACCTTCATGTTCATTTATACAAAATTTAAGAACACACACCCATCTGAAATAAGATATGCTCTGACTAGAGAGGATGCCTTGTAGTCATAAAAAAAGCAAGAATTTTCGGAGGCTTACCTTTAAATAATACAATAAATAAGTTATCTGTAGTCATATACAAGTATATCTACTGGTTATATGCATGTTACCTATTAGTTACCCGCCAGTTGTTATGTGCGCTGACTAATTACATTCATGTTATTTTGGCAGAAAATAATAATAATATATTTTTGATGCGCTAAACATTCACTAGCACCATCAATAATCTATCTGACCCTACTACCACATATATAAACCTATAAGCCATAATTTATACGCCGCGATCAAACATAAATCAAATACAGCGGCCTATTTACATAATTCTCTCTAGTATTTATTTTCTTTTTTGAACACGAGCTCTCTGCTCGCCAGTATTAGCCAATCATTAAAAACTATTCACAACTCAACTTCGCAAAAAAGACAACTCAAACCGTTTTGCGACAGCACACTATTGCACATCAATGATTATCTTTACCGACACTTCCTGCGCGACCGGATAGCCATAAAAAATAAAAAAAACCGTCACTATTAAATGTTACCGCCACCATGTACATAAGTAGTCGTTAACATCATCAATGACTTCAAACCTCCCCCCTGCGTAATAACAACATTACAAGCTATCGAAAATTGACCACACTTTAGCGAGCTTAGCTAATCTGGATTGAAACCAGTTCAATTTTCAAACGCCTGATGCAAATTTAAACGTCAAACTTAATCTTAGTGGAGCAGACACTAGCCATTAAACATTACCACTGACCTTCGATCAACAACGTCAACTGATCATTAACAACAACATATCAAAGCCCGGATGACACCACTCCAGAAATGTAAACTCAGGGCTAAGGATTTAAAAAATCGACCAGCGAGAAAACTCACTATTAACAGACACCTGAACTGGCACAGAAAATTGCCAGAAAACAG
>CAWBXM010000072.1:0-21375 GCA_963792545.1 uncultured Gammaproteobacteria bacterium
ACGATGTAAAAAAGTACTCGATGGCGTATTACGACTTATCCTGATGAAAGGCATCGGCAAAGCAGTGGTGACCGATGATTTCACGCTAAATGATTTAACTCAGGCCATCAATCATTCTCTCGCCGCCTGAACATGACAGACTCAAAGCAGACAACACAAAACACCGAAAACAGCTACAGCGGCCAGCTCGTTTCATACGCCTGTAACGATACCCGCTCACTCGGCAGGCGTTTCAAAGAAAGCCACCCTACCTACCGCAATGAATTTCAGCGTGATCGAGACCGAATCATTCATTCTGCTGCGTTTCGTCGCCTTGAATATAAAACCCAGGTATTTGTAAACCACGAAGGTGACCTGTTTCGAACCCGACTGACACATTCACTGGAAGTCGCCCAGATTGCACGTAGCATCGCCCGCGAACTAAAGTTACATGAAGATCTCAGTGAGGCAATCGCTCTGGCACATGACCTGGGCCACACGCCTTTTGGTCATGCCGGTCAAACCGCTCTAAACAAGTGTATGAACAATTTTGGCGGTTTCGAGCATAATATACAGTCTCTGCGAGTGGTCGATAAACTCGAACAAAAATATGCTGACTTCGATGGTCTCAACCTGAGTTTCGAAACTCGCGAAGGCATTTTAAAACACTGCGCGACCAACAACGCCAAAAATCTCGGCGAAGTCGGGCAACGTTTCCTGGACAAAACTCAACCCAGCCTGGAAGCTCAGTTAACGGATTATTCAGATGAGACCGCCTACAATAATCACGACATTGATGACGGTGTTCGCTATGGCTTGATTACCATTGAAAGTTTATTGAATGTTGAAATCTTCCGCACCCAATACGACATCGTAAATAAACAGTACTCCACTCTTGATGATAAAAGGCTGCTGCATGAAGTCATCCGACGCATGATCAATGTGATGGTGGTCGACCTCATCGATACTTCACGCAGTAATATCAGTAATGCTAATCTAAATACTGTCGACGATGTGCGCAATCATGGTAACAAGATAATGGCTTTCAGTACTGTGATGAGCGAGCAGAAACTGGAACTTAAACAATTCCTGCGCAAGAACCTGTATCAGCATTATCGCGTACACCGTATGACCAAGAAAGCAGCCGATGTCATCGATGCACTGTTTAATGCATTCATGGATGATCTAAAAATATTGCCTACGGAAGCACTGGAACATTGCCACATACTTAAAGAAAAACATGGTGACAATGGTGTGGCACGTGGCATCTCTGATTATATCGCCGGTATGACTGATCGTTATGCCATCGTTGAATACGAAAGAATTTTCAATCCGCGCCAGTTATCTTTTGTTAACTTAATACCTTGACCACTTTAGTTCTGCAGCAAAAAACCTCACGACCGAAATTCGGCGTATAAATCATGGCAGGCCTCATTCCGCAAAATTTTATTGATGATCTAATCTCACGCAGCGATATCGTTGAAGTCATTAATTCACGCGTACCACTGAAACGCAAAGGCAAAGAATATTCTGCCTGCTGTCCTTTTCATAACGAAAAAACACCCTCATTCACCGTCAGTGAAAACAAACAGTTCTATTATTGTTTCGGCTGCCACGCCAAAGGCAATGTCATCGGTTTTCTGATGGACTACGAACACCTGAGTTATGTCGATGCTATCGAGTCGCTCGCCGCTGATCAGCACCTGGATGTGCCACACGAAGACAACAGTTTCGCCAGTAAAGAAAAACAGGACAAGCAGCCGTTCTATGACATATTAAAACAGGCCAGTGAGTTATATCAGGCACAGCTAAAAACGTCTGAACGTGCCATCGATTATCTAAAACAGCGAGGATTGAGCGGTGAAGTGGCCAAACAATTCAAAATTGGTTACGCACCTGACGGCTGGGACTTTTTAATCAGCCGGCTTGGTAAATCAAAAGATCACCTGCAGGCATTAGCTAAAACAGGCTTGATCGTTACCAACGATAACAATAAAACCTATGACCGTTTCCGTGACCGCATCATCTTCCCTATCACAGATCAGCGCGGCCGTATCATCGGCTTTGGTGGTCGCATACTCGACCAGGGTGAACCGAAGTATTTAAACTCCCCCGAAAACACCGTCTTTCATAAAGGCTCCGAGTTATACGGCTTATATGAAACCAAACAGGCATTGAGAAAGATAGATCGCATCATCGTGGTCGAAGGTTATATGGATGTCGTTGCACTGGCACAGCACGGCATCAACTATGCGGTGGCATCACTGGGTACAGCGACCACGACCGAACAGATTCAAAAAGCTTTCCGCGCTACACATGAAGTGGTTTTTTGTTATGACGGCGACAATGCCGGTAAAAAAGCAGCATGGCGCGCACTGGAAAACACGCTGGCTGTCATCCGTGATGGCATGGTCGCAAAATTCTTATTCCTTCCAGAAAAAGAAGATCCAGACACCATGGTGCGCAAAGAAGGCAAACAGGCTTTCGAACAACGTATTACCAATGCCACTACCCTGTCTGAATTTTTGTTTGAACACTTGAAAGCAGAATCAGACCTCAGCAATAAAGAAGGTAAAGCGCAGCTTGCTAGTAATGCGAATAAATTAATACAAAAAATGCATAACAGTTTATTCAAAGATTTATTAATCGAAGAACTTTCATCACTGGTTGGTTTAAGCCAGCAGCATCTCGAATCTAAAATATCGTCTGCAGACCAGGCCAACAAACCCTTAGCCCAGACCGTCAAACCTGTTCGTGGACAACAGGTACAGAATAACAAAACACGTATTGCCATCGCATTACTACTGCAAAATCCAGCACTGGCATCACAACACAAAGTTCCGGATGCTTTTATAAACGCATTTACCAAAGGACTGCCATTACTGCACGAGTTACAGAAAACTATCGAGTCCAATATGGAAATCTCCTCAGCCGCCCTGCTGGAACGTTTTCGCGGTAGCGAGCATGAAAAAGCACTGAATTTATTATCCATGTTGCAAACGCCTGAAACTGAAAACGCTGACAATATTTCTGAAGTTTATAAAAGTCTGATATTACGCCTTCACGATGAAGATCGAGAAGAATACTTCAACCACAAAATCAATAATAACGAACCTCTGACGGCTGAGGAACAAAAAGAGTATCTCGAACTTTGTACTAAATAAAATTTGACAACCACTAGATTTGATGGATAATGACATCCACAGCGCTAATTTGTCTCAGATTGCGGGCGCTATATAAATTCAGCTAAAACTAGTTTCGACATAAAATTTTTCGAAAACCCGTTTTAGCCGCAGCTAAAACGGGTTTTTTTATGTCCATGGATGGACGGTATAGCACAAGGAGCCAGGGACGGTGGTGTGCATATGCCCATGGATGGGCGGTATATCGCAAAGAGCCAGGGATGGCGGTGCGAATATGCCCATGGATGGGCGGTATATCGCAAAGAGCCAGGGATGGCGGTGCGAATATGCCCATGGATGGGCGGTATATCGCAAAGAGCCAGGGATGGCGGTGCGAATATGTCCATGGATGGGCGGTACATCGCAAAGAGCAAGGGATGGCGGTGCGAATATGTCCATGGATGGGCGGTATTCCGCAAAGAGCCAGGGATGGCGGTGCGAATATGTCCATGGATGGGCGGTATTCCGCAAAGAGCCAGCGACGGCTATACAAATATACCTGTTTTATAAAAGCAGATACACACAACGATTATTTAAAAAGGTCTAACATGAGCAATTATTTATTTACTTCTGAATCAGTATCCGAAGGCCACCCAGACAAAGTTGCTGACCAGATCTCCGACTCGATTCTTGATGCTATTTTTGAACAGGACAACAAAGCACGCGTTGCCTGTGAGACCATGATCAATACTGGCATGGTAGTCATCGCCGGTGAAATCACTACTACTGCCTGGGTCGATATGCAACAGGTTGTCAGAGACACCGTTAAAGAAATTGGCTACAACAGTTCAGACATGGGTTTTGACTACGCCTCCTGCGCCGTCATCACCTCGATAGACAAGCAATCTGCCGATATAGCCGCAGGTGTTGATGAGTCATCCGACCACGAACAGGGCGCCGGTGACCAGGGTTTAATGTTTGGTTACGCCAGCAATGAAACCGATGTATTGATGCCTGCCCCTATTACCTACGCACACCGCCTGGTGAAACGTCAGGCAGAGCTGCGTAAAAATGGCACCCTGCCCTGGTTACGCCCGGATGCTAAAAGCCAGGTCACTTTCCGTTACGAAAACGATAAACCAGTGGCTATCGATGCGGTGGTTCTATCCACACAGCATGACCCAGACATTGACTATAAAACCTTACGTGAAGCTGTGATAGATGAAATTATCACACATGAACTACCTAATGAGTGGATAAGCAAAGACACCAAATTTCACGTAAACCCAACCGGTATCTTTGTCATCGGGGGTCCTGTGGGCGATTGTGGATTAACCGGACGAAAGATTATCGTTGATACCTATGGTGGCATGGCTCGCCATGGCGGCGGCGCTTTCTCTGGGAAAGACCCTTCAAAAGTTGATCGTTCAGCTGCATATGCAGGTCGTTACGTGGCTAAAAATGTAGTAGCTGCAGGTCTTGCTGACAAATGTGAAGTCCAGGTTTCTTATGCCATTGGTGTAGCAGAGCCTACTTCTATATCGATACAGACCTTTGGTACCGGCAAAATAACAGATGAAAAAATCGTTGCTTTAATCGGTGAGCACTTCAATCTGAAACCGCGTGGAATTGTCGATATGCTGGATCTATTACGCCCGATTTACACAAAAACAGCCGCTTACGGCCACTTCGGACGTGAAGAGCCTGAATTTACCTGGGAAAAAACAGATAAAGCCGCAGCATTAAAAGATGCAGCAGGTTTATAGCTAAGATATAATACCTCCCACATTTCTGAGGAGCGCTGCAGCGACATTCGTGTCTGTCAGGCTCAGAAGCAAGAATCCTGTAAAGGTATCTTTAAACAACGGCGCTCATTTCTTTAATTTTAACAATTAGGAGATGAGCATGAATGCCGTTGTAGATACTAATACACAAAAAGACTATAAAGTCGCTGATATATCGCTGGCCGAATGGGGCCACAAAGAAATTCGTATAGCCGAAACTGAGATGCCCGGTCTAATGGCATTACGTGAAGAATTTGGCAAGGAACAACCTTTAGCCGGCTGCCGCATCATGGGCAGTATCCACATGACTATTCAAACTGCCGTGCTGATCGAAACACTCATCGCACTGGGCGCTGAAGTCCGTTGGGTTTCCTGTAATATCTTTTCCACTCAAGACCACGCCGCCGCTGCCATTGCTGACCAGGGCATTCCTGTTTTTGCATGGAAAGGTGAAACCATCGAAGAATACTGGTGGTGTACCGAGCAAGCTCTGCTCTGGCCTGATGGAAAATTACCAAACATGATCCTTGATGATGGTGGTGATGCCACATTACTCGTTCATAAAGGTGTTGAGTTCGAAAAGTCTGGCGTTATTCCAGCAACAAAAGATGATGATAACGAAGAATACAAAGCTATTCTTGATGTCCTACGTCGCACCATCAAACCGGGCTCGAACACATGGCAAGACATCGCTAGTAGCGTCAAAGGTGTCACTGAAGAAACCACGACAGGTGTACATCGCCTTTACGAGATGCAGAAAAGAAATGAGTTATTATTTCCTGCGATGAATGTAAATGATTCTGCTACCAAATCAAAATTTGATAATCTATACGGCTGCCGCGAATCGTTGATCGACAGTATCAAACGTGCAACCGATGTGATGATCGCCGGTAAAATCTGCATAGTTCTCGGTTATGGCGATGTAGGCAAAGGCTGTGCGCAGGCATTTCGTGGCATGGGTGCAACGGTATGGGTTACTGAAATTGACCCGATCTGTGCATTACAGGCAGCAATGGAAGGTTACCGCGTGGTAGATATGAATGACGCAGCTGCAATGGGTGATATTTTTGTAACCACAACCGGCAATGTTAACGTTATCGATCATGACCACATGATTGCGATGAAAAACGAAGCTATCGTTTGTAATATCGGTCACTTTGATTCTGAGATCAATATTGCTTCACTGGAAAAATACGAATGGGATGAAATCAAACCACAGGTTGACCATGTGATCTTCCCTGACGGCAAACGCATCATCATCCTGGCAAAAGGTCGACTGGTGAACCTGGGCTGTGCTACAGGCCATCCAAGCTTTGTGATGTCAGCGTCTTTCACTAACCAGGTTATGGCTCAGATCGAGTTTTATACCAACAGTGAAAGCTACGACAACCAGGTTTATATCCTGCCGAAAATACTTGATGAAAAAGTTGCACGCTTACATCTGAAAAAAGTTGGTGCTTATCTGACAACGCTATCAAAAACACAGGCTGATTATATCGATGTACCTGTCGAAGGCCCGTTCAAAGCAGAGCATTACCGCTATTAATGTCACAACTATTAATTATAGTTTCTTTGAGTTTATACGATGAGCGCTAGTACCGACACAATATTAAGTTGTGAGTTTTTCCCACCGCGCACGGAAGCCGGTGTCGAAAAATTACTCACTACTCAACAGGCATTAAACGATGCTTTCCAACCTGCGTATTACTCCGTCACTTTCGGTGCCGGCGGTACTACACGTGATAGCACGCTTGAGATTGTCAAACTACTGATCGAGAATAAGGTCAACGTAGCACCGCACATTTCCTGCATAGGCTCCAGTAAACAGCAGTTAAGCGAGTTACTCGATATCTATAAAAGCCTCGGTGTTAGGCGCTTGGTAACATTGCGTGGTGACATACCTGATAGTGGTGAATCAACCAAAGAGCTGGTTCACGCTAATGAACTGGTTTCATTTATTCGCGAAACCAGTGGTGAGCATTTTGCGCTTGAGGTTGCCGCGTATCCTGAATATCACCCTGAGTCGCCTTCCCCACAAAGCGACTTCAAATATTTTAAAGCGAAAGTAAACGCTGGCGCCAATGGTGCTATTACACAGTATTTTTATAACATCGATGCTTATTTGAGATTTATGGATAATTGCGAAACTGCGGGCATTGATATCCCGGTTACGCCTGGCATTATGCCGATTACTAATTTCGCTAGCCTGACACGTTTTTCAGATATTTGCGGTGCAGAGATACCCCGCTGGATCAGAAAACAACTGGAAGCTTACGCCGATGACACCACAAGTCTGCAGGCATTTGGTCTGGAGGTAGTCAGTAACTTATGCAATCAATTGCTGGAGCAAGGTGCGCCCGGATTACATTTTTATACTTTAAACCAGGCCGACAGCACCATTGCAATTCAAAAAAATATACACCTGTAAGCGTGCGTTTCACACGTTTATACTATCCAGACGCACTTGACTGTGATTCAACCATACAGCTTGACAGTAACGCCTCCAACCATCTAATCCGAGTCCTGCGAACCCGTGAGGGCAGCACTGTCACCTTGTTCAATGGGGATGGTTTTGATTATTCATGCAGAACGCTTGATAGCAACGCTAAAAAAACACAGGTATCCGTTGAGTCAAAGACTCGAACAGATAATGAGTCTAATTTATTCATCACTCTGATACAGGGATTATCACGACAGGATAGAATGGAAGCTACAATTCAAAAATCCGTCGAACTCGGTGTAACGAAAATAATACCTGTCATCTGTCAACGATCAAACAACAAACTTACAGAAGATAAAAAAATAAAAAAGATTGATCACTGGCAAAAAGTCGCTATCAGCGCTTGCGAACAATCCGGGCGCAGCAGCATCCCCGAAATCACGCGTATAGTTTCCCTGACTGAACTGCAACCACTGCTCGATCCACTAGCACAAAAAATAAACTTAAACCCTGATGCGGGCACCTCGCTTAAAGAGATAAAACATGAGCAACAGGTCAAAGAAGTTTTTATAGGCCCTGAAGGCGGGCTGAACTCCGAGGAGATAGAGATCCTGAAACAGATCAGTTTCACAGACGTTCGATTTGGGCCAAGAGTATTACGAACTGAAACAGCTGGACCAGCTGTAATCAGTGCAATACAAATGTTATGGGGCGATTTATAAGATAATCATTGAGAGATCCGGTTTTACTAACAGACCGGTATAATCGTACAGTCAAAAGCTATAAAAAATGAATACGGGGCTATTCACAGTCTAATGATACAGGACTAACTAGGCTGCTAGTTCATCCACCATAGCAACCATTGCATCTACATCCAGAATACTTACACTGGCACCATTGATCCGAACTTTTTGCGCAACCATAGGATGAGACTCAGATGCGTCATCATCAGCTCTGATCTGATCACGTGAGAAACTACTCACATGCGGCACACCTGACATTACAAGCCCCATATAAGGACTTTCGCTGACCACACCGCTTTTACCAACAGCAAACAAAACTACCGCCTGCGTATTCAGATTAACTCGAGATATTTTCTCGCCACCAGAGGCTTCGAACGAAAGTAGCGGCACGTCAGCGCCATGCCACTTCATATTGCCAACATACCAGCTCGGTGAATCCTCACTGCTTTCTATGTCTTTAACAGAGATAACCTCTGCCACCAGTGAATTAGGCACCAATACATTCTGCCTTTTTAGCGTTAAGATTACGCATTTAATTAATTTCTTATTGTTCTGCATATTCGTTCTCAGCGTTATTTATCTAAGACCTGATTGAAAAAGAAGTTTTTAATATCTCATTGATATTAGTTACCAGATCATCTTCCTGAAACGGCTTACCAAGATATCTGTCCACACCGATCTCCATGGCTTTTTCTTTATGTTTGGTGCCGGTCCGTGACGTAATCATAATGATAGGAAGGTGTTTTAGCCTTGCATCATTGCGCACGAAACTAGCCACCTCAAATCCATCCATACGAGGCATCTCGATATCAAGCAACATTAAATCAGGGACCATTTCCTGTAACTGACTTGTCGCATCAATACCATCCTTAGCAAGCACTACCTCAATACCGTAACGTAAAAGCATACGCTCAGTAACTTTACGGATAGTAATCGAGTCATCGACAACCATGACCGTTGTCTTATTTCTTATGACAACTGGCTCTACCACTTCGGTGACAGGAACATGTGCTTTGAATAAACTGTCTGCAACCACGAGTGCCGACATTTCAAGAATAAGCACTACTCGTCCATCAGCAAGAATGGTAGCGCCAGCAATACCACGCACACCTCCTATCTGCAGACCGACAGGTTTCACTACGATTTCACGTCGACCTAACAGGTCATCAACATGTAATGCAAAATGCTTAGAGCCAACATTTACCAGTAGGACAGGGAACAGTTGCAGCTGCTTTGAATAATCGCTCTGCTTACCTGTTAATAAACCACCGAGATGTTTCAATTCATATTCGACGCCATTAAACTCATAATGACTATTTTCACTGTCATAGAATCGTTGTAGCTCGAAACCTGTAATTCGCACCACACCTTCGATACTCGCCAGGGGTACAGCAAAGACATCATCGGCCACATTCACTAACAGGGCCTGATTAATTGCCAGTGTCAACGGTAGACGTATATCAAACTCGGTACCTTTTCCATGCCTGGTGTCTATTTTAAGCACGCCACCAAGCTGTTTTATCTCACTGTCAACAACATCCATGCCGACACCACGTCCCGACACCTGAGATACTTCATCAGCAGTACTAAACCCTGATTGCAAAATAAATTGTAAGGCATCGTAATCTGACAATTCTGAGCCTTCGGTTATAAAGCCTTGCTTAATCGCTTTCTCACGGACTTTATCTACATTGATGCCTGCGCCATCATCATTTACAGTTATTACAACACTGGCGCCCTGTCGACTGACTTCGATTGATATTTTACCCGTCTCATTTTTATCCAACGCTTTTCTAACTTCCGGCAGCTCAATACCATGAGCAACAGCGTTACGTATCATATGCTCTAATGGAGCAATTATTCGATCCAGGACAGTACGATCAACCTCACTATTTTCACCAATAATATCAATCTCGACTTCCTTACCTAATTCACGCGAGATCTGCCGAACGATGCGACGTAAACGAGATGATAGTCCGCCAAAACGAACCATGCGCGTACGCATCAAACCTTCTTGCAGATCGGTACTGATACGAGACTCCTGAATCAGTAGCGTTTCTGAATCTCGCGTGATCTCAGAGAGAATCTCGTTAATACTTTCTACGTCAGATGCGGTCTCACCAAGACTACGTGTCAGTTGTTGCATCGTTGAGTACTGGTCCATCTCCAGAGGATCAAAATTGTCATCGAAATTATCTGACTCTTTTTCATAACCTGAGCGAATCTGGATCTCAGTCTCGATCTCAAGTTTTCTTAATTGTTCTTTAAGCCGTATAACGGTCTGATTTAATTCGGATAAGTTATAACCGATATCAGAGATCTGTTTCCCCATACGCGCATGGTGTATATTCACCTCACCTGCATAGTTAACAAGATTATTTAGCAGATCAGATCGGACACGAACCTGCTCCTGAGACTCTTTAAAGTTTACATCTGTTGCGCGCTCTCCCCAATGTGGTTTTTCTTTATCCTGATCAAGCTTTCGCTCGTCGTCATCCTGACCTGATTCCTCTATCGTTATTTTTTCTACATCACTATCGTCTTCATTTATTATAAGTAAATCAGAAATATCAAGATCTTCAAATTCTTCGCCATCGGTTGGTTCTAACTCGCTTAGCTCTACATCAAAGCGTTCAGCCGAACGCTTCTCTTCCACCTCACCACGCATCAACATTCCGATACGCTTATTTAAATTGTTTGCGGTAGTCACTGCATCGCGTTTTTTAACACTAGTCAACATGTTTGTTAATGCATCCAGTGATTCCTGAAGCAGGTCAAACAGAACCTTATCTGCGTCAACCTTACTTTCGGCAACCATGACAACAAGTGATTCGAGATTGTGCGTTAAATCACCAACAGGCACTAAATCTGCCATGCGTGCACCACCTTTTAGAGTGTGCATATTTCGCTGTAGCTGGTGGATGTGCTCTGTAGAATTCGGTGTATTTATTATCTCGCGTAATGTCTCTTCACAGCTTTCTAGAAGCTCATCAGCCTCTTCCAAAAAGATATCGATCAACTCACCGTCGATATCATTGTAAGACATAACTACAGTCTCTTCTGCAATAACCTCCTGTACTTCTGGCGCTTCCGGCTCTTCAACGTCTATCTTGTAAGATTCTATATCATCATCAAAATCATCATCTGTAGCTGCATCTGGATCTAGCTCAGACATATCTATTGATACAACGTTAGATTTATTATCCGCTTCCGTAACAGCGGCTTCAGAGATATCAAAATCGCTGCCTAAAGAACTACTGGCATCATCAGGTAATGTATTGTCATGCCAGGATCTCTGCAACTGTGACTGTATTTCTTTCTTTATGATTTTATTTATTTTTTCCTGTACATCTCTGTTATGCGCAGGTAACAGTCCCTTCTCAACGGACACCAACATAACTCTTACTGCCTGCTCAATCTCACTTAATACATCGCTTACTTCGGTCGGTATGCTTGTTTCAGCACCTTCCTGGCGCGCTTTTACGTATTTTTCAGCAGCACCACAAATTTCAGAAATAGCTTCAACTTCGGCGGTTCGAGCACTGCCATACAATGTATGAAAAGCTCGAATTAATGTTTTGTCTGCTTGCAGTAAATGGTTATTTGTATCGCAATCATCAAGCAGCTGTTTTATGGTATTTACATGAGACTGACTTTCTTCAACATATATTTTGAGCAATACAGGTTCAAGATCTAGACTTTCATCCGAAATATCTACCTTACTTTCAAACTCTTCTATTTCTATCGAATATTCATCATCTTTATCTGAAAGATCGATAAGCTCTACGTCCTCCGACGTCTCATCGATCACAGCACTATCTAAGCTTTCATCTTGCACTCTTCTATCAGATGTCAGCTCTATATCAAACTCATCATCCTCAATCGCTGCTGAATCGATAGAGATCAACTGTTCATCAGTCTCACTATCATCAGGCAATTCTGAAGTCGAAATCTGTTGCTCATCGAGAGCATCTATCGACAGATCTTCTATCACAAGTTCTTCAGTATTTTCTGCGATTAGTATTTCAGTGTCGTCATCCTCTTCTGATGCTTCTAAATCAATGGTAATAACATCGACATCATCCGCATAATCCTCAGCTTCATCAGTATCATCGGCGCTTAATACAGGCGCATCTAACGCTGAAATATCTTCGATAGAATCACCGGCACTGATATCGTCGACTTCATTCAATTCATCGACTGAAAAAGCAGTGGTTTCGTTGCCTAGACTCTCAACAGCAGGCTCATGTTCATTAACCTCTATTTCAACAGATACAGCACCACCTTCCGCCAGTGTATCTGCTACTGCCATCAACTGAGAGATGTTATCGATAGGTTCACGATTGCCTTTTAGTTGCTCGATTAATTGAGGCAATACAGCAAGCGCCTCATCTAATGCATGTAACAATGGCTCACTAACGCTGATTTTATTATCAATAATACGGTTGAGTAAGTCTTCGAACTTCCATGAAAACTCTCCTATGAGATCCGCGCCCAACAATCGACCACTACCTTTTAGAGTATGGAAACTTCTCCTAAGAATAGCCAGTGACTCCTCATCATCATAATTAAGCTTCCACTTCGGTAAATAATTATGTAGCTCACCAAGTACTTCCACAGCTTCTTCAATGAAGATTTCTACAATTTCTTCATCAGCATCATCACTGAGAATGGCATACTCGTTGACTTCCTGAGGCCTTTCAACAGACTTCATTACCGCATCATTCTCTTCTATAACAAACGTTTCACTGATATCCAATTCTTCATCTTGAGAACTCTCCGCGATATCTTTATCAACAACTTCTTCCGTCTCTTCTTCTGCTACTGTTTCTTCAGTTACTATTATCTCTTCATCTGCTGCTTCTGCAGGAGCACCATAAGACTCACTGATATCCTGTAATATATTTGCCGCCTGATCACCTGCGTTTAAACCTTGCTCTACACCTGGACGCCCTTCTGACAACGCTTCAAAAAAATACTCAATTGAAGTAACAACATCTGCAACGGTATCTTGCTCCTGCTCATCAGGTTGACGATTATTTTGTAACAGAGCAACACGAATATATTGTTGCAATTTTTCTATTTGAGATTCAACTCGACCCAGCGGCAACATCATCGATACGCCGCGAACTTCTTCAAGTCGATTAAGTATAAGTTCCAGCTGTTCTTTATCACCTATACCCGAGATATAGGATAATACCGCTTCTTTAGCCTGGCTGAAGTTCTTCAAACCTTCCGACACTACAGTAAACACGACCTGGCGATATTCTGAAGCAGGAACAATCTGATCCTCACTTTCGCGATTCATACTAACAAAACCTGAACGTGATGCTATGAAATCCTTAAGCTCAGATTCAGCTCTTAACAATTCATACGCAATACTAGAGACAGTCTCCTCACTTATTTCTGCATCACCCTTGATTATGATATTTAACAGATCGCGCTGATCCATGATGGACTGACGCACATTACCCAGGCCTAACATGCCATAAGTATCAGCAATCTTACCCAGCTGCTCGGCGACAGGATCCAGAACTTCCAGAGCCTGATCACTGTTTTGCATAAACATTTCAAGTATATCTTTGACCTTAACGAGATCTTCAGTTATACCTTTCGATACCGTATCAAATAGATCCGTGTTTAGGCCGCCGATCATTTGACCAGCCTCATCACTTTCTTTTGGTATCAGATCATCAAGATTGTAGGCTTCTTTTACTGCGCTAATCAACTTACTGTCTACCGTGCTAAGTCCAACGTAATACAGCACATTCTTGACTAGTTCTGCTGAATACTCTTTGGCAAATAACTCTTCGCCGCCATCTAAAATATGTTTTAACTGACGATCGACTGCACCCAGCAGCATCTTGATACTCATATTTGTATCGATGCCCTGTTTCATCAGGCCTTCGACAAGGGCACCAACAGCCATCCATATATGACGTACTTCTGCATTACTGGAAACTTTTTCGAAAGAGCTCAATACCGCTTTAATACGTTGTAATCCGACGCGCTCTTTATTATTGCGAATGTAATCGAGCAGACCTAACTGGTAATGTGTGCGTAATCTTTTCACCTCACCCTGCAGTTTGCCCGCTTCGATAGCATCTGCATCATAAGCATCTGATGAGAGATCTGCATTTTTAAGGTCAGGAGAGAACAAGACACTTTCTGATAAAAGACCTTCTTTGCGCGCTGTACGCAAATCATTAAACAGCGGCATCAAGGTTATAGCGGAATCTTTCTTGCCAGACTGTATACCTTCAAGGTAGTCAGGTAACTGCAGCATTGCACGCATCAATACATCATATGTATCCTCCGCGCGATCCACTTCACCTTTCAGCAGCGCCGCTGTTGTCAGGCGCATCTCTTCGGCAAGCATCGCTGCACCGTAGATCTCAACCATCTGCAAGGTACCGTAAACCAGTTGCAGATGTTCGATGCAGTTTTCTAGATTTTCATCTGTTTTGTTTTCGATGTACTCATTAAGATCTGACTGTGCATCAGACAGTACATCATCGAGCTGTGTTTTTACCCAGCTAAGTGAATTATATTCAACAGTGTTATCAGGATTCATAATCCGAGTTCCTATGCCAGATTACCTTATGCCTGATTCTCGAGAATAACAGTTTCTATATTGTCATCGCCATCATCTACCGAGGGTAACTTGAAGCCAGATACTGAACGTCCCAACTCTGCTGAAAGTTTATTCAGCGCAGTAAGCGAAGTAGATGTTTCTTCTGTACCTTCAGATGTCTGCAATGTAATCTCCTGAATCACATTCATCGAATCAGATACTGACATCGCGACCTGCGACTGTTGCTTGGTCGAGTCAGAGATACCTTTAATAAGGTTAGACAGTTCTGTCGATACATCCTCAATCTCTTTCAGAGCAACACCAGCATCCTCGGCCATAGACGCTCCACTTACCACACCAGCGGTACTCATCTCCATGGATTTCACCGCTTCATTTGTGTCAGCCTGAATCGTATTTACAAGACCCTCAATCTGCTTGGTCGCATTACCGGCACGTTCCGCCAGTCGTTGCACCTCATCCGCAACTACCGCGAAACCACGACCCGCATCACCCGCGGTGGATGCCTGAATCGCTGCGTTCAAAGCAAGGATGTTAGTCTGGTCAGAAATCTCAGTAATCAATCCTACGATATCACCAATCTCCTGTGATGATTCACCCAATCGTTTGATCCGTTTTGATGTCTCTTGAATGTTCTCACGAATTTTCTCCATGGAACCAATAGTATTACGTACCACCTGTGCGCCTTTTTGCGCGATATCCATCGATTTCTGCGCAACGTTAGCCGAGTTATCCGCATCATGCGATACCGTCAACATAGATTCCGCCATGTCAGTCACCGCAGCACTGGCCGAAGCAATCTCTCGCGCCTGCTGATTAGACGCGGTTGCCAGTTCGTTCGCTGTAAGC
The DNA here is from genome assembly GCA_963792545.1 of uncultured Gammaproteobacteria bacterium. Classification (GTDB taxonomy): domain Bacteria; phylum Pseudomonadota; class Gammaproteobacteria; order SZUA-229; family SZUA-229. The sequence goes on from CAWBXM010000072.1 coordinate 15,510, forward strand.
TGCGTTTTCTCAGTAGAACGCGTTACTTCCGAAGCAGTAGTATTGATTGTTGTTACCAGGTTACGTAGTGCGTCGATGGTAAAGTTCACCGAATCTGCGATCGCGCCGGTAATCTCTTCTGTTACCGTAGCGTGTACTGTTAAATCACCATCCGCAAGATTGGCCATTTCATCCAGTAAGCGCAGAATAGCTCGCTGGTTTCGTCTGTTATTTTCGAGAGCGTTCTCCTCACGTTTTCTCGCCTGTTTAAGTAACTGTATACCACCGATGATAATAAGCAGAACCGCGGCACCACCGAAACCAACACCGACCCATTGAATCAGATCGATCTCATCACCCTGACCGATAATTTTGTCCTGGAAAGCTTCGAGTGAAACCAGTATCTTTTCTGAATCACCACTAACCAGGCTGGCAGCATCCTTAACTTCGAATAACTCTGGTGATAACTCAAGAATGCCAGCGATATTGTCACTCACTGCACTAATCAACATAGCAACTTCGCGTAATTTGGCAACAGCCTCTTTGTCTGTAACTTTTTCGATACGTAAACCTTCGGACCCTTTCAACAGACCTTCCAGTACACGGCCAAACAGTGCCGCATCACGACCAAATCTGTCAGCTGCAGCCGCTGCTGCTTCACCACCGGCCAAAACCTGGTTCAAGTTATTTTTAATACGCTGTGACAACATCATCTGACGCGTAGCCAAATAGACCTGCCTAGGTGATGCATTCTTTTTAATCAATACGCCAACCACCTCATCAGAATATGTCAACATCTGAGGGATGAAGCTTTCAATTACCTGATACAGTTCTTTTACTTCAGAAATTGATTGACGACCTGTTAAAATAACATCGACATTACTTCTGTAGCTGCTCCAGTCTGCTTCAACAGCATCCAGTTCTGGTAGCAGTTCCGCTGATATGGGTGATGTAACAGGAGTGCCCGAATGATATGTATTTAAAATAACGTCAAACTTTGTTCGTAATGCCTGCAACCGTTCAAATGCTTCTTCCTTACCAGAGGATGCACCTATTGAAAACGTCGCCATCTGCTGCGATAACAAAAGCTGTGCAGCAGATAACTCTACGTGACGCTGTAAGGTCGCTCGTTTATCAGCCACATAAACCAGACTACCTAACATCAGAATAATAAAGATTGTTAGTAATAAACCAATGACAACTAATGGTTTACCAATCGCGATATTTTTTTGTTCTGCGCTCATAAGGCTTTCTCTCCAATCGACTCAATTCGTCAAATCTGTTGATGACGTAATCAGTAATCTTTTTAAATTGTTTTATTTTTATAAGTTTTATTTATTATATTGCTGCATGAGCGAATCGCTCATCCTGCTCCAATTCATTAAAATCAAATACAGGCCAGCACTCTTCATCTTGCCTGAATGTTCTATCGACATAGGGCAATATGTCTTTGGGCACTTCTGGTATATCTGCCGTTACATCACTTTCTCTAAAATGTCTCATACCATAAATCTCGTCGACAATCAGGCCAGTATTAAATCCCTTATAATTGATAACAATTACACGGCCTCTTTTACGTTGTTTCATGTCTTCACCCAGCAAGTAAGATTTCATATCCAATATAGGCAGCAGGCTGCCACGAACATTGGCGACACCCACTACCCATGATTTCACTCCTGGTACAATGGTATATTCTGGTATATCCAGGATTTCTTTAACGTCCGACATAGCTGCGATCAACCTGGCATCTCCAACCCTGAAACCAACACCTACCCAGGTATCTTTTACCCGGTCAAGTGTTGGCAACTCAGAGGAGAATTTCAGCGTTCGCTGCTCAAGTTCCAGTAAAAAATCAAATGGGTCGCTAGTATTCATTTATTTTTATTATTCTTATATCAACGGCGTATTTATCGGTATCAATTATGCTGATAGCACCATATTCACATGTTCGATCAATGCTTTTTCCTGTACAGGTTTTACAATATAGTCCTTCGCACCTTGACGCATCGCCCAAACCTTATCAGTCTCCTGATCTTTAGTTGTCACCATTATGACCGGGATTGATGAGGTCTCTGTACTTTTTGAAATCTGCCGTGTTGCCTGAAAACCATTCATGCCGGGCATCACCACGTCCATCAAAATCAGATCCGGCATTTCAGATTTCGACATTTCAACACCTTCCTCACCTGTAGTCGCAACCACAACTTCATGGCCATTCTTAGTTAGCATGGTCTGTAATACATGCACTTCTGTAGGCGAATCATCAACTATCATTATTTTTGCCATTACTTTTTCACCATTGTATATTTATTATTGAATGAACTTTTTTTATCACATTCATACATAGTCCTTGTTTTTTATAACGATACAACCTTTGCATCTTAGTACTAATTTAGTTTCGTACTACCAATCTATTTCTCTGCTTTATTTCATTGGTGCATACTCTTTGATTGCACCTATCAAATCTTCTTTAGTAAACGGTTTTGTCAGATATTGTGTAGAGCCAACGATGCGTCCACGTGCTCGGTCAAAAATACTGTCTTTACTCGACAGCATAATCACCGGGGTGTCTTTAAATGTTTTATTATTCTTGATTAACGCACAGGTCTGATAACCATCCAGTCGTGGCATCATGATGTCCACGAAAATAATATCCGGTTTATTCTCGGCAATTTTGGATAACGCCTCGAAACCATCTACCGCAGTCACAACTTCACAGCCTTCTTTTTTTAGAAGATTTTCCGCTGTTCGTCTTATTGTTTTACTGTCATCAATGACCATTACTTTCAGGTCATTCATCAGTTATTCTCTTCAGCCATTGCCTTACCATTAAAAGACGCCAAAAAATTTGGCTTTCCCCAAAAAAATGCTTTTCAATAAACTGAATGTAGACCACATTTTTAGTATTGCCAACTATTCATTAAAACTCTAACACTATTGGCAAAGAATTTGCTTAAGCAAGAATTGTTGCCATTTTTTCAACACAAAATAAATCCGAATTGCTGTTAAAATTACAGATAATTTCATTACCCGAGCAAATCTGGAGAAAGGCATGAGCATCAAAATAGGGATTATCATAGATCCACTGTCATCTATAAACATAAAAAAAGACAGCAGCTTTGCGATGATGTTAGCCGCGCAGAAACTTGGCTGGGAAATACATACGATCCATCAACCTGATATGTATACAGAGAATGAGAAACCTCGGGCATTAAGCCGTATAACTCGGGTCGATGACAATCCTGAACACTGGTTTGATTTCGTTAGTGAGCAGGACATCTATCTACCATCACTGGACGTAATCCTGATGCGCAAGGACCCGCCATTTGATATTGAATACATCGCCAGCACTTATATCCTGCAATTGGCAGAACAGCTAGGCACACTAATCGTTAACCGTCCTGCTAGCTTACGAGACAATAATGAAAAAATGTTTATCGCGCAGTTCCCGCAATGCTGCACGCCTTTTCTGGTCGGTCGAAAAAAATCACGGCTACGTGATTTTGTGACCGATCAATTCGATACTCACAAACAGGATGTCATCCTGAAACCACTGGACGGCATGGGCGGCACCTCAATCTACCGCGTTAACCCTCAAGATCCTAATCTCTCTGTCATACTGGAAACCGTTTCAGAAAATGAAACACGGACCGTTATGGCACAACAATTTATTCCCGAGATAAGCGAAGGCGATAAGCGAGTTTTACTGATCGATGGCGAGGCCGTGCCTTATGCCCTTGCAAGAGTACCAGCATCAGGTGAAACACGTGGCAATCTTGCCGCCGGTGGCACCGGTATCGGTGTCGAACTATCACCCCGTGACCATTGGATCTGTCAGCAGGTTGGCCCGACATTAAAACAACAGGGCATCCTGTTTGCGGGAATTGATATCATCGGTGATTATTTAACCGAAATTAATATCACCAGCCCAACCTGTATTCGAGAGCTTGATCAAATCTATTCACTGGATATAGCTGGCGACCTGATGAAATGCATTACAAAGCACTTAAACTCATAAATACCTGTTCGCGATACAGACTCATTTTTTTATTCACGCTGCTCACCGCAACAAGCTTGCTCAGCGCATGCTCACAAACAGCAAAACAGTATGACTACAGCATTTTTGCTTTTGGCACCCTGATAGACATCACCTTATACGATGTCGATCAACATCAGGCGGATGATGCTTTTGAGCAACTACAGAAAGATTTTGACTGGTATCAGCAAAACTGGTCATCCTGGACTAACGGTGACCTGGCACAGCTCAACATAAAACTGGCTGCCATCAATGATAAATCAGCCACCCCCATATCTGTGCCCGAGCACCTGATCCCACTGATAAAGACTTCTATCGTTTTAAGTGAAAAAAGTAATAATTACTACAACCCGGCTATCGGCAAGCTGATTAATCTCTGGCAATTCCACAAACATCAGGAAGCCGATATTCAACCTCCCGATAACGAGATCATCTTAGCGTTAGTAGGACAAAAACCACGGATGAGCGACTTATCTTTTAATCAAAGCAATCAACTATTAAATACGAACCCCTCGGTATCTCTAAATTTCGGTGCTTTTGCAAAAGGTTATGGCATTGGCCTGGAAATCGAAAAACTGAAAAAACTCGGTATCCACAATGCTGTAATCAATGCGGGCGGAGATTTAACTGTAATCGGTCAGCATGGAGATCGAGCCTGGAACATCGGCATCAGAGATCCACGAAGTGATCAGATCATGGCTAGCGTAAGTCTGAACAATAACGAGAGTGTATTCACCTCCGGTGATTATGAACGTGTATACATTTATCAGGGACGCCGCTATCACCACATCCTCGACCCAAACACCGGATATCCAACTCAAGACGCCCAATCAGTCACCGTTATAAGTGATAACCCTGGACTCGCCGACGCCGCTGCGACTGCAATATTTGTTGCCGGTAGTGAAGACTGGCCATCAATCGCAAAAAAAATGGGCGTTCGTTATGTCATGCTGGTGGATTCCAAAGGCGACATCCAGCTTTCTCCTGCAATGGAAAAGCGCATAAAAATCCTTAATAAATCACCAACTTCGCACATAATTATCCGTAAACAACTATAATTATCCTGGAAATTAATGGCAGTTAGCTTATCTTGTTAAAAACTCAGACTGGCTTGCCATATAATCCAGAATAATGAAAAATTTAACATCAGCAAAACGGCAGCAATATCTGCCCAAAAAAACCAAACATTTATTCAGGTCAAATTATGAGTAAACGCAGAAAAATTCAAACTAAGGTCACTGACAAAGACAGGTTTGGCATGACTTTTATTCTTGCCACCATGTTTCATGCTATGGTTATTTTAGGTGTAACTTTCAGCGTTTCACCACCTGCTGACAGCAAAACAGCCCCCGCACTTGATATCATCCTGGTGCAGACACAATCACCCGATGAAGCAGAAAAAGCTGACTACCTGGCCCAGGTATCGCAGAAAGGTGGCGGCAATGCCGAACAAAAAGCTCGACCACGAGAACTATTCAGCGCACCAACATTATCGAACACACCCGGTGTAGCCAAACAAACCAGTGTACAACAGGTGCAGAAACAGAAACGTAATGAACAACTGGCTTTACTCACCCAATCCAATGCTGAATATACAATCAACACTGAAAAACAACCAGAAAAAGCAGAAGATGATTCCACGGTAAACAAAACAGAGACAAATCAAAATACCCAAACTGCACGACTGGCCGCTGAAATAAGCAATAAGAGCGAACAACAGGCCAGCATCGAACGAACCAAATATTTGAACTCTAGTACCAAGGCCTTTGCACCTGCAAAGTATATGCGTCAATGGATTGATCGTGTTGAACGCATTGGTAACCTTAACTACCCTGACCAGGCTCGTCGTAA
>CAWBXM010000073.1:0-9373 GCA_963792545.1 uncultured Gammaproteobacteria bacterium
GTAAAATCGATCTGATCGAGTCCAGAGGCTGAGCGTTTTGATGTCGCCGGCTCGATACTGATGACGAACTTTCCATCGTTCATGCCTAAGGTCTGCATGGATTGTGTGATTTTTTTATTTAGCTGGATTATCGCTTTTTTGCGGCTAGCCGTTAGTCTGCTGCAAGCCTGTATATATTTTTCTTCGAGTTGCGCTTGTTCTTTGATTAACTCGTCCAGTCGTTCATCGATATGATCTATTTCATCTAATTCTTTTTGTAGTTTTTCGTGAAGCGCCTGTAGATCACTGGCATCGACATGATGTTTACGTGCGAGATCTAAAATGTCCTGGATGCGCAGTTCGACGTTTGCTAATTGCGCTGTATCAAGGTCGGTATTATCACGGTAGTTCAGTAAGAGAGAGACGCTCTCATCGATCTGAACAAGTGCTTCCTGCAGCAATTCTGTTACTGGCGTTAAACTGTTATCGATAGCGGCGATGCCGGAGAGGGAGTTGATAGTCCGAGAAACGGTAGATTGCACATTTTGATTCTCATCTTCGCTTAACTGCTGTATCGCCTGTTCTACGGTAGCTTGCAATTTTTCGGCATTAGCCATGCGGCTATGCTGTTCACTCAGTTTCTGATATTCGTTATCTTCGAGTGCCAGACTATCGAGTTCCTGTGTTTGAAAACGTAACAGGTCTAGACGATCATTTTGATCTTTACTGGTCTGTTGCAGATGTTTCAGCTGGTCTTCTACCAGTTTTAGCTCGACATAAATGTTGCTGACGGTCTCTAGCAATGGTGAATGATTGGCGTAATCATCCAGTAACTGTCGTTGCACAGAGTTTTTCATGATGGATTGATGTTCATGTTGACCGTGAATATCGATAAGCATCTCTGCCAGTTCACGAATCATCTGCAGATTAACCGGTGTGCTATTGATGTAAGCGCGTGAGCGACCATCTTTTGTTATGCGGCGACGCAGGATACATTCATCATCTACGTTTAATTCCTGTGTTACCAGCCAGGCAGATACATCGTCTAGCTGTTCGATGTCAAACTCGGCGACAATCTCGGCAAACTCTGCATTTTGATTGATGCTGTCATTGTCAGCACGGTCACCCAGTACCAGATTTAATGCGCCGAGCAGAATCGATTTACCCGCACCCGTTTCACCGGTGAGAGCCGTTAGCCCGGTTTTGAAGTCCAGCTCAAGCTCATCGATGATGGCAAAGTTTCGGATGAATAAATGTTTTAGCATGATCGTTTTAAAAGAAGTTGGCAGTTTTTAGTGGGCAGTTAAAAATCAGATGCTTTAAGTGAGTTTAATGCTTTTAACATCTGCAGTTGATAATTTTTTCGATTTCTAGATTTTGCTGATAACTACCAACCGGCAGCTGCCAACTTTATCTCAAGAATGCTCGCTCCAATGCAGCTTGGCACGTAATATTTCAAAATAATTATACTTTTTAGGATGCAGTAGAGTAATTGTATCCTGCTTCCTGGCGATCTTAATATGATCACCCACATGGACATCAGTCGACAGATGTCCGTCGCAGGTCGCCTGTGCGATACCTTCTTTTGTGTTGCATATTAAAATGTCGATATGAGAATCAGCGTCGACCACTAATGGTCGGCTGCTCAATGTATGCGGCGAGATAGGTACCAGGGCAATAGTCTCTAATGTGGCATGTAATATTGGCCCACCGGAAGATAGTGCATAGGCGGTTGAGCCGGTGGGTGTTGCTATCACCATGCCGTCAGCGCGTTGATGGTTAACAAATTGATCGTCAATGCGTGTTTCAAATTCGATCATCCTGGCGACATCACGGATATGAACGACAACATCATTGAAAGCATCACCTTCAAAGATAACATTGTTATTACGTAAAACTTGCATCTCCAATAAGATTCGTTGTTCTTCCCGGTATGAGCCGTTCAGTATCTCAGTAAGTGAAACTTCGATATCATCCGGAGAAATGTCGGCGAGAAAACCCAATCGACCGACATTGATGCCAACCAATGGCACGTCGACATGAACCAGGGATCGTGCAGCGTTTAATATGGTGCCATCGCCACCAACCACGATGACAAGGTCGCATTGTTGCCCCATCTGTTCACGACTGGCCGTTTTAAAATCACCGCAGCTGATGGTGTCCGGAATATGGTCATCAAGAATGATGTCGCAGTTTTTTGTTTCCAGGAAATCAAAAAGCGATTGCAGCGTCGGCCTGACAGATTCTGCCTCGGGTTTTGCGATAATGCCGATGGTATTAAATTTCATACTGCTTTTATTCATCTGGTTACACTAACATTGAAAATCATTGTTGGAAAGATGGCCTCGCCTTGTAGGAGCGGAATTTATTCCGCGATGAGGTGGAATATGATAAAGCTATCGCGGAATAAATTATTCAGTATATCCCTATACTTCACCGCTTCGCGGCTGGCGTGAAAAATTGTTCCAAAAAATTTTTTCCGCTCCTACAAAGTGATGACGGTTATACCTTGCACAGGTGGCCAATGCAAATCCCGGCTGGCCTGAAGTCATCTGTTTTTGCTTTAATTTTTCGCATCACTTTTCAGGCTATAAAGTAAGTCCAGTGCCTGTTTCGGACTCAGCTCGTCGATATTTAAATCCTGTAGTTTTTCTATAACGGGATGAGGCCGGTCACTAAACATTTCAAACTGGCCAGAATCCTGATGGTTGCTGATGGCAAGATTTTCCAGCTCGACAAGTTTGGTTCTCGCCAGTTTTATCACCGCATCTGGCACGCCCGCAAGCTGTGCTACCTGTAGACCATAACTCTGATTGGCTGGGCCGGGTTTTACGCTATGCAGGAAAACAATTTTTTCGCCATGTTCGATCGCGTCGATATGGATGTTACTAATGCCGCGAACCTCGTCAGGTAGCGCGGTGATTTCAAAGTAGTGGGTGGCAAACAGGGTGTAGGACTTGTTAACCAAGCTTATGTGATGAGCGCAGGCCCATGCTAGCGACAGGCCATCAAACGTGCTGGTGCCACGACCAATCTCGTCCATTAAGACCAGCGAGTTTTCTGTTGCGTTATTTAAAATATTGGCTGCTTCGGTCATTTCCACCATAAAGGTCGAGCGGCCGCTGGCCAGATCATCTGAGGCGCCAATGCGCGTATAGATGCGATCTATCGGTCCGATAATAGCGCTCTCTGCAGGTACGTAACTGCCGATGTGTGCAAGCAATACGATCAGTGCAGTCTGTCGCATGTAGGTTGATTTACCACCCATATTGGGGCCGGTAATAATACTCATGCGCCTGTTATCACTGAGCAAGGTGTCGTTGGGTACGAAGTATTCATCGACTACTCGTTCAACGACCGCATGCCGACCTTGTTTGATATTGATGCCTGGCTTTTCGCTGAGTTCAGGGCAACAGTAATCCAGTGTTTGCGCGCGCTCGCTTAAGCAGCAGATACTGTCGAGTTCGGCAATGCCGGTGGCACAGGTTTTTAACGGCTGTAAAAAACTTTGCAGTTGTTGCAGCAGGTCATCATAGATGGATTTCTCCAGTGCCAGCGCGCGTTCTTTTGCGCTGAGTACTTTGTCTTCGTATTGTTTAAGTTCGTCAGTGATAAAACGTTCAGTCGTTTTCAGTGTTTGTTTACGGGTATAGTGAACAGGCACGTTATCTGATTGCAGCCGACTGATCTCGATGTAGAAACCATGTACACGGTTGTAGTTGACCTTTAGCGTTTTAATGCCGGTCGCTTCACGTTCACGAACTTCCAGCTGCTCCAGAAATGCATTGGCGTTTTTGCTTAATGCGCGCAGCTCGTCCAGTTCCGGGTTATAACCGGTAGCGATAAAACCACCATCACGGACTAGTACTGGCGGGTTTTCACAGATAGCTGAGCTGAGTAATGCAGCGATATCAGGGTGGCTCGAGATGTCTGTGGCTAATTTTTCGATGAGTGGTGAGTGGCATCGCTGCAACAGCGTTTGTAACTCAGGTAATACGGTCAGTGAATTTTTAAGTGTTTCCAGATCTCGTGGCCGTACTGAGAGTAACGCCAGTCGGCTCATGATTCGCTCCACATCACCGATGGAGTTCAGAAAAAATTGAATATCAGAAGTCAGCTGATTATCTAATAGTTCAGCAATCGCCTGGTGCCGTTGTGTGAGCAATGTGTGGCTGCGCAGAGGAGAGTGTAACCATCGGCGTAAACAACGGCTACCCATGCTGGTAGTGGTGCGGTCAATGATTGAAGCCAGGGTATTCTCGGTGCCACCGGACAGGTTGAATTCGATCTCAAGGTTACGGCGGCTGGCTGCATCGAGCACGATAACATCATCAGTATTTTCGACATGTAAACCAGAGATGTGTGGCAGGGAGGCGCGCTGAGTGTCCTGCGTATATTGTAATAAACAGCCGGCAGCCATGACTGCAGCGTTTAGATCCTCGCAGCCAAACCCTGATAGATCTTTGGTGCCAAACTGGGTGTTGAGTAAACGATTGGCGCTATCAAAATCAAACCACCAGGGCGGCTGATGTCGAAGGCTGATGTGGTCTTTTAAGGTGTTGCCAAACTCTTCCTGAAGTGGACTGTCTTCTGAGATTAATACTTCCACTGCCTGCAGACGTTCGAGTTCAGCATATAGTTGTGACTTGTGTTTTATCTCGCAGACATTAAAACGCCCGGAGGTGATGTTCAATGCCGCCAGACCATAAATATTTTGATGCTGATGGATACATACCAAGAGGTTGTCCTGGCGTTCATCCAGCAAAGCCTCTTCGGTTACCGTGCCGGGTGTGACGATGCGCATCACCTCACGATTAACCGGACCTTTGTTCTCACCGGGTTTACTGGTCTGTTCGCAGATGGCGACTGACTCGCCGCGTTTGATCAGACGGGCTAAATAATTGTCGGCAGCGTGGTAGGGGATGCCTGCCATCGGAATAGGGTTGCCGGCAGACTGGCCGCGTGCGGTCAGGGTGATATCGAGTATTTTGGCGGCCTTTTTCGCATCATCATAAAATAGCTCATAAAAGTCGCCCATCCTGTAAAACAATAAGGTGTCAGGATGCTCGGCCTTGATGCGTAAATATTGTTGCATCATAGGTGTGTGAGTGGCGTTATCTTTGCTGGTTTTTTTATTTGCAGTCGCTGTTGTCATAGGCGCTTAGTCTACAAGATTACTGGTGCGATGGCATGCTGTCATATATAGTACAGCAGGGTTTTTTTTAACAAGTGTCATTTAAAAAGCAAGCGAGAATTTGATGGGTGCAGCAGAGCAACAGGTAACGGAGCAGGAGCTAAAAGACCTGGCAGAGCAGCTCGGTGAGTGTATGACAGCCAGGGGCTTGAAACTGGCATCGGCTGAATCCTGTACCGGTGGCTGGTTGGCTAAAATCATCACTGACATCCCCGGCAGTTCCGCCTGGTTTACCGGTTCAGTGGTGAGTTACAGTAATGAGTCAAAACAGAGTTTATTGGGCGTTGCTGAAAATACATTAAAAGAATTTGGTGCTGTCAGTGGCGAGACTGTGCTGGAAATGTCTGATGGGCTGTTCGCTCACACTGAAGCTGATGTGGCGGTGAGTGTTAGTGGTATCGCGGGTCCTGACGGTGGCAGCGATGACAAACCTGTTGGGCTGGTCTGGTTGAGCTGGGGCAAGCGCAATAAATCCGTTTTTGCCAATCCATTTCATTTTGATGGTGACCGGGAAGAGGTGCGTAAGCAGTCGATCGCACAAGCATTAAATTGCCTGCTGGATTTGCTGGTCTGCTGATAACTTATAGGCTAATAAACGGGAAATCTGACTTGCTGTTATGCTTAACGCGTTAGTGATTCGTGTAGCTGTTTGGGGTTAATTGGTAGTTTAAGTATGTCGTGTAACTTAATAATTTTATTAAGTTTGTCCACATGTTTATATTCGTCTGGCTGAACCAGAACGATCACTTTTGTGTCCGGTGCGTACTTTTGCATACTGTACAGTAATACGTCTAAATTGCTGATATTTACCCCGGCATAATTATTTCCATAACCATAAAAAAACTCCGCCACGATGAAATCAGGCGCCTGCTTTTTTACTGCGGCAATCGCTTTTCGCATCGAGTTAATCCTGGTCTCCTCTATGCCGATAGAGCGATAAAACTCTGCTGCATTTGGGTGTCCTGAAGATTCGATAATAGAAAATAAAGTTTTTGTTGGCATAGTTTGAGGCTACAGCGTTTTTTTATTAGTTAGGTATTCATCGTACCGCTGTCCCTGACTCTTTGCGGCATACCGTTCATCCATGAATAGTTTATCTTTTTTTATTTGACCGTGTTGTTAAAACGAACGCGGTGTTGCAGCTAAATCCTTATTAAGATATGCATTGCAAGGTAGGGTATATTCTCTATCATGACTGTCATCAAAATAATAGATTAAACTCCTTAAGGTTTGTGTGGGTATATATATGCAGTTTAAGTAGAAATACTTTTTAAAAAAATGTCATTTTCAATAACAGAGGACTATCTGCTAACTTTCATCTATGTGATAATCAATCGAATAGTTATTACAATTTTTCCAGCAACAACAAACACAATCTGAGGAGTTTTTAATGGACGACAATCGTAAAAAGGCACTGGCTGCCGCTTTATCTCAAATCGAACGTCAATTTGGCAAAGGATCTGTCATGCGTATGGGTGATGACGGTGCCATACCTAATATAGAGACCGTTTCTACTGGCTCACTTAATCTCGACATCGCCCTGGGCATAGGTGGCTTACCAAAAGGTCGTGTTGTTGAGATCTATGGTCCTGAGTCGTCAGGTAAAACAACATTAACACTGCACGTCATCGCAGAGATGCAGAAGATCGGTGGCACTGCAGCATTTATCGATGCGGAGCACGCGCTTGACCCGGATTACGCAAGAAAACTCGGCGTGAACGTTGATGAGATGCTGTTATCACAACCGGATACCGGTGAGCAGGCATTAGAGATCACCGACATGCTGGTTCGTTCAGGTGCAGTTGATATCGTGGTTATCGATTCAGTTGCGGCGTTGACACCTAAAGCTGAAATCGAAGGCGATATGGGTGATTCTCATATGGGCCTGCAGGCACGTCTGATGTCACAGGCGCTACGCAAATTAACGGCTAATATCAAACGTTCAAACACACTGGTTATCTTTATTAACCAGATTCGTATGAAAATCGGTGTTATGTTCGGCAGTCCAGAAACAACCACCGGCGGTAATGCGCTTAAATTCTATGCCTCTGTTCGCCTGGATATCCGTCGTATCGGTGCGATTAAGAAAGGCGATGAGATCGTCGGCAATGAAACCAAAGTAAAAGTGGTTAAAAACAAAGTGGCACCACCCTTTAAGCTGGCGCATTTTGAAATACTTTACGGTGAAGGTATCTCGCGTGAAGGTGAGCTGATCGATCTGGGTGTCCAACATAACCTGATAGAAAAAGCCGGTGCCTGGTATAGCTACAATGGCGATAAGATTGGTCAGGGCAAAGAAAAAGTACGCATCTTCCTGAAAGAAAATCCTGATGTCGCTAATACTATCGAGCAGACATTGCGTGATAAATTGCTGGTTAAACCAGTTATTGTCGATGAAGATGAAGCTGAGCTAGGCGCAATCGACGAAGCTGCGTTAGAAGAAGCGTAGTCTCGGTCATCGCGGTTTGTACTCCGATACTACAATATTGTAGGAGCGGTTCTGTAAACCGCGATGCAGGTTTAACTGGACACCCAGAGATGTATCGTCCAGAAAGCCTGTTTCTATTTAGATTAAACTCCCGTACTGCGGGAGTTTTTATTATACTCGATTGGAATGTATCACCATATGATTGGGTACACGTTTTGAGCGCTAAATCTGTTGCTGTAAGGTTGCTGTCACGCCGTGAGCATTCTGCTTTCGAGATTCGTGATAAATTGCTGAAACGTGATTTTGAAGAAAGTGAAATTGCACAGGCGATTATTGAGTTAATACAGGGCGGCTGGTTATCAGACGAACGCTTTGCTGAAGCTTATATTAGAATGCGTCAGCAGAAAGGTTTTGGCCCGATCCGTATTTCGATAGAGTTAAATGAGCGTGGTGTCGAAGACAGTATTACCGATACTTATCTGCATCCACACGACGATGCCTGGTTGCTATCGTTGATCAAGCAGTACGAGAAAAAATACAAAAATAAAACGATCGAAGATTATAACGATAAGGCAAAACGTATTCGATTTTTTCAGTACCGTGGTTTTGCGCTTGATGCCATCTATAAAGTGATAAACGGTCAAGTTGAAAAGTAATAAAACAATATAAAACAAAAACTTAAATATACTTATTAAAGTTAATTATCGTATGAAAAAAAGTGTTTTTACAAGCGCAGAAATACGCGAAGCGTTCCTGGCATTCTTTAAAGACAAAGGCCATGAGGTGGTAGCCAGCAGCTCACTGGTGCCAGGCAATGACCCTACCTTATTGTTTACCAATGCGGGCATGGTGCAATTTAAAGATGTCTTTTTAGGAAGAGATAAAAGAGGTTATACACGCGCAACATCCAGCCAGCGTTGTGTTCGCGCCGGTGGTAAACATAACGATCTGGAAAATGTTGGTTATACCGCACGCCACCATACGTTCTTCGAAATGCTGGGTAACTTTAGTTTCGGTGATTACTTCAAAGAAGACGCCATCAAATATGCCTGGGAGTTTTTAACCGAAGTCGTCGGCCTGCCTGCTGAAAAATTATGGGTAACTGTTTATGCCGATGATAAAGAAGCAGAAGACATCTGGTTGAACACTATTGGTGTCAGTGCGCGAGCGTTTCAGTCGCATCGGAGACAAACCCGGTAAGAAATACGACAGTGATAACTTCTGGGCGATGGGTGATACTGGGCCGTGTGGTCCATGCACAGAAATCTTCTATGATCACGGTGAAGATATCTGGGGCGGCCCACCGGGATCACCGGAAGAAGATGGCGACCGATACATAGAGATCTGGAACCTGGTTTTCATGCAGTACAACCGCAGTGCAGATGGTGAGATGCATGCACTGCCAGCACCCTCAGTCGATACCGGCATGGGTCTGGAACGTCTGGCTGCCATCCTTCAGGGTGTGCATAATAATTATGACATCGATATTTTTCAGCATCTGATAAAAGCTGCAGCAAAAGCCACCAATACAAGCGATCTGGAAAGCAAATCATTACGTGTTATTGCTGACCACATCCGTTCCTGTGCCTTTTTGTGTGTCGACGAAGTCATGCCGTCTAATGAAGGTCGTGGTTATGTGCTGCGCCGTATTATTCGTCGTGCCTGCCGCTATGGTCACCAGCTGGGCATGGAGGGTCTGTTCTTCTACAAACTGGTGCAGCCCTTGGTAGAGATGATGGCAGACGCTTATCCTGAGTTGGCCAAAGCGCAGA
>CAWBXM010000074.1:0-6974 GCA_963792545.1 uncultured Gammaproteobacteria bacterium
TCTCACTGGTCCTGGCTCGGTACCTGTTTTGCTGTATTTGGTGCTATCGCGGGTTTTGGTATTGGTAATACTATACAGGCCAACTCGGTGGCTGATGTCATCAATAGTACTTTTGCTATATCGCATCTAACCACTGGTATAGTGGTAGCCGTTCTTGCGGCGCTTTTACTCATCGGCGGAATTGAACGCATTGCCAGTGTTGCAGGTAAGTTAGTGCCACTAATGGCTATTACTTACGTTGTTGCTGGCCTGGTAATTCTAGGGCTCAACATCGATAAATTACCTCATGCCTTCTCATTAATCTTTACTCATGCTTTTACACCTGTCGCAGCCACTGGTGGTTTTGCTGGTGCGGCAGTGTGGGCTGCGATTCGTTTTGGTGTGGCAAGAGGCATTTTTTCTAATGAAGCAGGCCTGGGCAGTGCACCGATTGCGCACGCTGCTGCTAGCACTAATAGCCCAGTACAACAGGGAAACATTGCCATGCTGGGTACATTTATCGACACTATAATCATCTGCTCGATAACTGGATTGGTCATTATCACAAGTGGTGCCTGGACACAGGGGGAGACAGGTGCCAGTCTGTCGTCACTGGCCTTTGAAACGGGACTACCTGGGTTTGGTAATTATGTGGTGACTATTGGTTTGAGTGTGTTTGCCTTTACAACGATCCTGGGCTGGAGTTTCTACAGTGAAAAGTGCGTGGAATATCTGATGGGTGAACGTGCTATCAAACCATTTCGATTACTTTGGATCATAGCTGTGCCTATTGGCGCAACGGCCAATCTGGACTTTCTCTGGTTAGTTGCTGACACCCTGAATGCTCTGATGGCTATTCCAAACTTGATTGCATTAATCTTGTTGAGCCCCGTGGTTTTTAAGCTGACAAAAGACCATTTCAATAAGATGCCCGCTTAAATAAAGCTCCTTCAGCACTTAACCTGCGAGCTTTAACTTATGTTTCCTGATTTCTCCCTGTTGGAAATTGTACTCACTGGTTTATTATTTATGTGGGCCGGTTTCGTACGCAGTGGCCTGGGTTTTGGTGGCGCTGCCCTTGGCCTGCCCTTCATGTTGTTTATCTATAACCAGCCTGTTTACTGGCTGCCCATTATAGGAATACATCTGCTGTTTTTTTCCAGTCTGACATTACGTACAAGATTATATGATGTGGACTGGACCTATCTGCGCACATCACTTGTTTACATTATTCCGCCAGCATTGATTGGCGTTTTTGGTTTGTTGAGCTTGCCTAACCTGTGGATATTAACTTTCATCTACAGTATCACGCTGTTCTACGCATTTATGTGGCTGTTGAATAAAGCTATTCACAGTGAAAAAAACTGGTTCGATAAATTATTACTGGTTTTTGGCGGATATATTGCAGGCACTTCGTTAACTGGTGCGCCTTTAATGGCGGCGGTTTTTGCGCGCAATGTTATTCAGACGCAATTACGCAATACTCTTTTTGTTTTGTGGTTTATTCTGGTATCGATAAAGATGACTACCTTTGCAGTACTTGGGGTTGAGTTAAATGCATTAACTTCATTGGCGTTAATCCCTGTTGCCGCTGTTGGACATTTTATCGGATTGAAAACGCACGATTTTATCTTGCAGAATGATGTTCTGTTTAAGCGGGTGATTGGTGGCATGTTGGTAGTTGTTAGTGGTTTGGGGCTTTGGCATTTGTATTAGTTGTGTTTTGGGTGTTATTGCTGGGGTTTTGGTTTTTTGTATATTTACTGTTGATTTTTGTTAGGCATTGCAGTTCTCGCACCGCGGGCGAGTTACCCACCTGTAGGAGCGGATTGTATTCCGCGATGCAGGTTTAGCCTGGTCTCGTTGAATAATATTTACGACTTTTATTTAGTTAGGCATTGCGGTTCTCGCACCGCGGGCGAGTCACTTTTTTTCAGCAGCTAAAAAAAGTACCCAAAAAAAGCCGTCACTACGCCGGTCGCCCCGTAAAAAAGCACGGGGTTCCCATTGAGGCATAACGGGTAACATGCTGCGCCAGAACTCACCCACGAAAAACACGCGGGCTCAGACATGCTGGCACAGAAAGCCCATGTTACCCGTCACGCCTCAATGGTTTGGCTAAGGTGAGGGTAAATCAAAAGCAAACAACGAAAAACAATAAAATAGAACTAAAAGCCGACAGTATAAAAAACGGTATTTATGTAAACACTGTTTTTAAATTTGACCTTAAGTCCACCTCAGCAAGCCATTTAGGCAGTGCTGTTATCATGGGCCTTCTGTGCCAGCATGTCTGAGCGTCTTTTGCGAGTTCTGGCGCAGCATGATAATGGTGCTGGTTAAATGGGCACCCCTGTTTTCCATGGGCGTAGCTGATGTGGCGGCCTTTTCTGGTTACTCTTTTGGGCTGTAGCAAAAGAGTGACTCGCCCGCGGTGCGACTACCGCAATGCCTAAATAAAAAGCAATCGTAAATGCTAATCACCAAACCCAAACAATAACATCCAAAAATACCCCATAACAACTATACGAACCCACCCCATTCTCCAGTAAAATACTGACCAATGTAAAAAACCAGAGAAAACCATGTCTGACTTTATTCCAGGTCAACGCTGCATAAGTGATGCCGAACTTCAAATGGGCCTCGGTACTATCCTATCTGTCGAGCATCGCACCTTAACCGTCTTATTTCTGGCCACCGGCGATACCCGTACTTATGCAAAACTTACAGCGCCGCTAACGCGAGTTATGTTTTCTGTTGGTGATTCTATAACTAGCCATGACAATACACGGATAACTGTTAAAACAGTTACTGAAAATCACGGACTGCTCACCTACTCTGGTTTTGATGCCCAGGGTAAACTGCAGGTTATCGAAGAAAGTGAGCTGGATAATTTTATTCAACTAAACCGACCATCTGAGCGTTTATTCAATGGTCAGATTGATAAAGACAGCTGGTTTGAACTGCGTTATCAAACACTAAATCACAAAAATAAACTGGCAAAATCAGATCTCTATGGATTAACAGGAAGCCGAACCAGTTTAATTCCCCATCAATTATACATTGCGCACGAGGTGGCTAACCGTTATGCACCACGTGTTTTACTGGCGGATGAAGTGGGTCTTGGTAAAACTATCGAAGCAGGTTTGATATTGCATCATCAAATCTTAACCGAACGTGCAAAACGTGTGTTGATCGTGGTGCCGGAAACCTTGATGCATCAATGGCTAGTTGAAATGCTGCGCCGATTTAACCTGCACTTTAAAATATTCGACCATCAGCGTTGCGAAGACCTGATCAACGCTAATGAATTTGAGAATATTTTTCATTCTGAGCAGCTGGTATTATGCAGCATTGATTTCCTGGTCAGTAATTCAGCTGTTTTTGAGCAATGTGTGTTTGCCGACTGGGACTTGATGGTGGTTGATGAAGCACACCATCTGCAATGGTCAGCTGAGGCACCAAGCACTGAATACATGGTGGTCGAGCAGCTAAGCCAGCAGACTAAAGGGGTTTTGTTACTGACTGCGACACCTGAACAGTTAGGCAAGGAAAGCCATTTTGCGCGTTTACGCTTGCTCGATCCAGACCGGTTTCCAGATTTTCAGCAGTTTATTGAAGAAGAAGAAAACTACGAACCTTATGCACAGGTAATCGAAGATCTGTTAAATGCCAAAACACTTAACAGTGATGATATCGCCTTAATCAGATCAACCCTTGATGAGGGCGACAACCTGACTTTACTGGAACAGCTCAACGGCGATACTGAAGATGAGAAAACAATTGAGCATGCACGAGTTAATCTTGTTGAACATTTGCTTGACCGTCACGGAACCGGGCGTGTTCTATTCAGAAATACCCGCTCAGCAGTTAAAGGTTTCCCCGAAAGGATACTTAGCGCATACCCACTGACCATGCCCGATGCATATCAGGGCCAGAACTGTCTCGACGACAATCGTGATGCCGCGCAGCTGCTAACCCCGGAACTTTTATACCGCAACGAAAATCAAGCTTTGCACTGGACACAGCTTGACTCACGCATTGACTGGTTGGTTAATAAATGTGCTGAACTGCAACCGCATAAGGTATTGGTGATTACAGCGAGCGCTGAAACGGCTCTTGATATAACACAACATTTTAAAACACAAACGGGTCTGCATGCTTCAGCGTTTCATGAAGGTTTAAGTATCGTAGAACGTGACCGCGCTGCCGCATTTTTTGCTGATTTTGAAACCGGTAGTCAGATACTGGTATGTTCAGAAATTGGCAGTGAAGGTCGAAATTTTCAGTTTGCGCATCATCTGGTGCTGTTTGATCTACCCGTAAATCCGGATCTCTTAGAACAGCGTATCGGCCGACTGGACAGAATTGGTCAGACAGAAACGATCAATATTCACGTACCGTATTTTGAAGGCTCTGTGCAGAGCGTACTCTTTCGTTGGTACAACGAAGCCTTACAGGCATTTTCCCATACCTGCCCTGCTGGCCATGCTGTCTTCAAACGGGTGCAAAACGAGCTGTATCAAACACTTTGTGAATTCGATGGCAGTGAGCAGTCTAAGCAGCAACTTGAAACATTAATAGAGACATCTAAAAGCCATTATCAAAAGTTAACAGAATCGCTACAACGCGGCCGTGACCGACTACTTGAATATAACTCATGCCGTCCTGCTATCGCACAGGACATCAAACGTCGTGCTGATACTGAGGATCAGTCACATCTACTCGCTGATTATATGGAAAGTGTTTATGACTGCTTCGGTATAGATAATGAACTGCACAGTGAAGGCTGTTTCATCATCACACCGACTGAACACATGATCAGCCATTTTCCCGGCCTTGCTGAAGATGGTATGACCATCACCTACGACAGAAACGTGGCGCTAAGTTTCGAAGATGCACACTATATCAGCTGGGAACACCCGTTAACGAATAACGCAATTGATATGGTTTTAAGTAATGAAATGGGCAATACATCAGTCACCGCCATGGAATACAGCGGTGTTAAAGCAGGCAGTGTATTACTCGAATGTCTATTTTCACTGGAGAGTGCGCCCATTGAAGAGCTGCAGAGTAACCGCTATCTACCGCCAACGATGATCCGCGTGGTGTGTGATGAACGCGGCGCAGATCATCATATAAAGCTGCCACACACAAAAATTAATGAAACACGTCTTTTTGTCGAATCCGGTGTTGGAAACAAAATTGTCAAAGCCAAGAAAAAAATACTCAAAGCAATGTTGCAACGCAGTGAAAAGTATTCGGAATTAAAATCGGTGAAACTACTTGCTCAAGCACAAGAGAACGCATCTGCTACATTATTAAAAGAAATCAACAGGTTAATAGCTTTATCTAATGTTAATCCTAACATTAGACAGGACGAGATTGCTTACTTCGAAAAACAGCTTGCCATGTTAACCAGTGTAATCGACACCGCTAATTTACGTCTGGATGCGGTAAGAGTCATTGTCGCAACATAGTCAGCCTGCCATAACCAACACGGTTAGTAATATATTATTACCAACTCATGTAACTATAGCCCCGCTCCTGCAACTGCATAATTTCATCAACGCCAATAGGTACTACTTGAGCAAATGCCACCAGGTCTTTTTCTGTCCAGCGCATGCTTTTCATGGTATTGCCACAAGCCTGAAAGTTAACGCCATACTCAGCCAGTGAAGAAACACGTTGTTGATGCTCTAGTGAAATAGCACGCTTCGGGTGCTTAGCCAGAAGATTAAGCCCCGGCCCAATTGCGGTGACGATTAGTTCGATATCATCACCATATTTACGCAACATTTCACCACAGGAAAAGAGGACATGTTCCAGATATTCGTTATCTGCTTTATTACACTGGTAAACTAGCCGATGTGCAGATTTTTCGTCAAAATGTGTGTCAGTATGATGAGCTTGTGCATTTTTTACAGGTAACGCTGTTATACCCAGTCCGGCTCCACCGAGACCCAACATTGCTAAAAACTGGCGTCGTTTTGTTGTTTTCATGGTAAAGGCTCCTCAACTGTATTGTCGTTATGCGATGATTTTAAAAGTTCCAGTACATATAGATTTTTTGTAATGTCTGATTAACACAGTCGGACTAAATATAACTGATAACTAATCAGTGCCTAGAATAATTATAGTAATAAGCACAGATAGCTTATAATTCACCCTAATTACTTAATACGACTTTATCACAGGTATCAGCTTGTTTTCCTCCCTATTACTCGACGAATCACTACTGGACGCCATAGAGCAGCTCGGCCTTAAAGAAATGACAGATGTTCAGTCAGCCGCCATTCCACGGGCCCTGGAAGGCAAAGACCTGATCGTTAACGCTAGAACGGGTAGCGGTAAAACACTGGCATACGTGGTACCTCTACTACAACAGATTCTAGATAACCCACAGACTTTACCGCAGGCAATTATTCTCGCGCCAACGCGTGACCTGTGTCGACAGATCAATAAACAATGTCTATTGTTTTCACAATACACCGATATCACCACAGCAGTCATTATTGGAGGTGAAGACCCGAAGTATCAGATAAAAGCACTGGAAAAATATCCTGACATCATTATCGCAACGCCAGGGCGGTTACTCGAACACGTCAAGCGTGATGTAATCGTGCTTGATGCCATCAGTATCCTGGTGCTGGATGAAGCTGACCGGATGTTAGACATGGGTTTTAGTGATGATGTTGTAACCATCGCCAGTCATTGCAATGAAGAAACTCAGACGGTGATGTATTCTGCCAGTTTTAATCAGAAAAAATTTGAGCCTTTAATCGAGGCTATATTATTTGAACCTGAAATCATCCTTGTCGATAGTGCCCGCGAAAATAATGAAAACATTATTCAGCAGAAAATATTAGCTGATGACACACCTTTTAAAATAAGTTTGTGTCAGTACTTACTTACCGATGAAGACAATCCGTATAGCAAAGCCATAATATTTGCTAATAAAAAGGAGACTGTCAACCAGATAAGCTCTGCACTGCAGG
>CAWBXM010000075.1:0-10294 GCA_963792545.1 uncultured Gammaproteobacteria bacterium
CATTTAATTCAACACGACCAGAACCCACATCAAGATACTCATCAACTGCGGAAGATGTCAGAGCACGTTTATGGCAGGACCCTTTTGACGCTGTTGAAAAACACAGAGCAGCTTTCGATTCGGAAATAGAAAAACCCACCACTCAACCTGTTGGTACGCAGACGGCGCAGGACTATTTGTATCAAGATGAGAAACATGTCGTCTGTTTGACGCCGGGCGAGTCATTGGGCGAAAAAAACAAGGCGCATAGTTATGGTGAGTTAGCTTGCCGTATTGATAGAGACAAAGCTACTGAACTAAAAATATTGGCGGTGATGGTGCCGGGTGGTAATTACGCTGAAGACAATGAAGCCCGCATAAGAAGTCGTTACGCTGTCGTTTCGTCGCTATCAAAAGCTGACTATATACCAAAAGATGCTGAACACATTGGCTTTATGAACTTCGCCAGTCTGTGTCGATCCGCAATAAATGGAAAAGATGCAAGCAAAGATAAATACGAGTATTGCCAGTGGCCAGCGACTATTCCGTACGAGTGGTTTGTAAATAAAAAGAGAGAAAAAAGTGGAATTATTGAACGTAATATACTTGTTCTCTGGGTAGATGACAGTGTTGTCGCTAAAAACAACCCATTGCAAATGCTAAATAGTATACGGTCAAAAATAACAAAGAATTTAGATGAGGATGATAAAAAATACAGTTTTGACGTGATCGGCCCGGCAAGCTCGACTACATTGATAAACATGTATGAAGAAGCCTATAGATTAAGTTGTGTATCGGGAGATGCTAACTACTCAGGAAAAGATAGAACATGCAATGATCCGGTAATTAACGATTTTAAAAGACATGATATTAAGATCTATTCGCCAAAGGCAACGATGGATGATGTTGGTATAAATAAATATATCAATAAAAAAGATAACGAAAATATTGAATGGTTAAATATTAAAAGAACCATTCCTGGGGATGACAAGTTAGTAGAAGCCTTGCTTAATGAGTTGTTACGGCGCGGAATTAACCCTTATCACTTTGTAGACGAGAAGGTTTATAAAGTAGCTGACTATTGTAAATATAATCTGATTGGCGATGCATGTGAGGATATAGAAGGAATAGCGTTTAATCGTGCGAAAAAGCAGGATCACATAGTGTTGATAGGAGAGTGGGATACTGTTTATTCACGGAATTTTAATGACCTATTCATCCGTAATATCCAGGATAAGAGCTGCAGGAATGATGTTAATTGGTTGCATAGCTACAATTATCTCAGAGGCATCGATGGAGTAACGACGTATAAGGCAAATGAGGAGAAAAATAAAAAATCGAATGGTCAGGGTGATGAGAAAGAAATTCGACGACCAGTCGGTGAAAATCAGTACGACTACCTGAGAAATATTGGTGACCAGATAAGTCAATTAAATGATTCGTTGGCAGGTAGAGGAACAGTGAGAGCCATCGGCATCGTCGGTAGCGATACTTACGATAAGTTATTGGTGTTACAGGCGCTGAGAGAGCGATTTCAAGATGTGGTGTTTTTCACCACCGATTTAGATTCTCGAATGTTACATAAGTCTGAGAATAAATGGGTACGTAACCTGGTTGTGGCGTCGGGTTTTGGGTTGAGCCCCAAAGACGAAAATCAACATGAAATCACCACATTTAGAGATGGCTATCAAACTTCCATATATTTATCAGTTTTGAATGCCATAGGCTACAGCCCAAAAAAATTGGGTGATGAACGTGAATGCGATGTCGATCGTGATGTCTTTGGTAATACTGTAGCAGCTAAAATATATGAAATCGGTAACTATCAAGCAGTTGATTACTCTCCCAAATACTTTTATCAAGATGATTACGTAATTGAATCGTCTGATAGCGATCATAGTTACATTTATGCAGTTCTGATTGTTTTGTTTTTAGCTGCTGTCTTATTTTATAGGGCAAGTTATGAAATAAAAGTCATGCTGATCATGGATCTATGTGCTTTTTTAATCGTTGCATTTGTTTTGTGGAATATTTTGATAGTCGCAATGTCTGCATATCATTTAGGTATGAAATATAGTGCTATTGCGTTTTTTCTTATCTTCTTGCTGTTTTATCAGGCAAGTTATTCATCGATGAAATTATTGCTTATTACAATCTTTGTAATATTAAACATGGTGGCGATTATATGGTTGAGTGGTGCGCGAGAGAGTATTGAGTTTAACTCGTTATTTAGTGGTACGAGTATATGGCCTACAATAATAATACGAATGTTTGCTGCATTTTTGGCATTAGTCTTTATCTTTTATGCACGAGAGCGGTTGAGAAATAATGCTAAAGAGGTTACTGATAAATTTAAATTATACGTACTTATAAAACCATATTACGGGCATGTAAAAGACGGAATCTTTATTGATACGTGGGGTGGTGAAAATAGGTGTTTACCCGCTTCAAGTGTCAGTGAGCTAACGTGTCAGTATTTATATCTAGCTAGCTTTAAGTGGTGGTTTCTACGTGTTTTCGCTATGACCGCCTTGTACATGTTCATATCTTTGATGTTTTTGAGAATCAATGGATTTGGATATACCCCTTTTCATGGCGAAATAAGTTCTAGTCTTAGTATGTACGTCATTAGGGTATGTGTATTTTTATACTTATTCCTGGTTTTTTTTGTAGTTGATGTAACGCGTTTATATGCAAGATTTGTAAAACTGTTATCCAGGAGTGAGGTTAATTGGCCGAGAGAATTGATCGATGAATACTGCAAGAAATATGGTATAACAAAAAATATCGCTCAGGAAAAACTCAAGCTGAACCTGATCGTACATCGCTCGAAGAGTGTCGACGTTTTGATTTTTCTTCCGTTTGTTATTTTATCGCTGATGATTATCTCACGTAGTAGCTATTTTGACCGCTGGCACATGCCTGTTGGTCTGGCGGTGATTATCGTATCGGGAGCATTATTTGCGTTAAGCAGTGCAATACGATTACGGCGTACTGTTGAGACCGCAAGAAAGCATATATTGTCGTCATTGGTTAAGTTGCATAAAGAGCAAGTTTATAAAGAAGCAAAATGCGAATTAGTCAAAAGAGCTCTGGTTGACGATTTCGAAAAATTAGAAGGCGAAGTGATCCGTGAGTATAAAGTGGCAGGTCGATTGCAGAGTGTTATCGACGAGATTCGGGATATTAGAGATGGCCCATTCTCGCCTATCACGCAGCATCCAATATTTTCTGCAATTGCCATGCCGTTCGGAGGTGTTGGTGGTCTTTATCTGATCGATTACTTATCGAATCTAGGTGTGTGAATAATCTAAAGAAATGGTTAACAAGAGGTCGTTCATTAAATGGTTTCTCGATGATGTCGACTATTTCTCTGGTCTATAAACTACGTATGATTGTCGAGGATGAGAGCCATGTGATGACGACTATGATGCGAAATGCATGATTCGTTCGCTTGATGCGTTTGAGGATCTATTCAAACCAGATCCTGAATATATTCCTGAGTTAGACGATGACTGATATTATTTGTTAGCTGATGGAGATGTACTATGAGTAATAAATCAACAACTGAACGTATTAAGAATATACAAAAATATCTTGATCTTGAGCCGGATGGAATAATAGGGCCAGCTACGCTGACTTCTATAGAAGATCGCCTGTTTGAAGATAGCGATAGATTAAATGAGGCTTATTCGTTGACTATATCAAATACGGGTATGGAGCAGCTGATTCAGCATGAGATCGTATCAAAATCATATTACAACCGATTTTTGAAGAAGCCGATCTGGCCCGGTGGTTCATCGGGGGTGACTATAGGCATTGGTTATGATCTTGGTTATAACCGCATCTCACAGATTCAAAAGGACTGGGCCGGCAGGGTGTCTGACGTAGATCTTGAAAAATTAAAAAAAGTGTCAGGTTTAAAGGTTGATGCAGCTAAAAAAGCGTTGGATCGTTTGAAGGTAGTTACTATATCTTTCGATGATGCCAAAGCTGTTTTTAGTAAGAGTACATTGCCTCGTTATGCTGCTGCAACGCGAAAAGCCTATCCTGGCGTAGAAAAATTATTGCCAGATGCTCAGGCTGCGTTGCTGTCGCTAGTGTATAACAGAGGCACTTCGATGAGTGGTAGAAGGAGAAAAGAGATGGCGGCTATAAGACCACTGGTTTTGCAGCAGGATTATGCAGGTATCGCGCAGGAGATACTGAAAATGAAGCGTTTATGGGAGGGTAGAGGTCTATCTGGCTTGTTAAAGAGACGTGACGATGAAGCTGAATTGGTCAGCAATGCTGGTAGTAATAATGATGAAGTGAATCTAATAAGGGTATGAATGTGTGATAAAAAAATATTAAAAGAGGAAGGGAAATGGCTGCAAAAAATATAGTCGTTTGTGCCGATGGCACGGGAAATAATGGTGGTTATTCACCAGATAGTAATGTTTATAAAGTATATAACGCCGTTAATAACAGCTTTAGTGGTAAGGCTAGTGATGGTACTGACGTAAGTGAACAGATTATTTTTTATGATAACGGTGTCGGCACCAACAAAAATAAATACCTTCGTGCATTAGGCGGTGCATTTGGTTTTGGTTTTGGCCGTAACGTCTGTGATTTATATAAGTACATAGCTCGAAATTACGTAGAGGGTGATCGCATATATTTTTTTGGTTTTAGTCGTGGATCATCTACTGTCAGAGCGTGCAACGGTATGATCAGTAAGTGTGGTCTGGTCAAAGGTGTCGGCTTGCGAAACCGTGAGCTTGATGCGTTGGTGAGTGAAGCATTTGATGTTTATAAAGCGCATAAAAAAAATCCTGAACGAGCTGAAAAGTTTAAAAGTTCAGACAGGTCTAATGGTGTTGTTCCTATACATTTCTTAGGCGTCTGGGACACGGTTGTTGCACTTGGCTTTCCAAAGCGCACCGATATGACCGGGCCGGTCACTCTGATATTAAACACCTTGTTTTTAGCGTTTGAAGAGATGCTGGATTTTATTTGGCCACACAGTTTTTATTATTACAAGTTAACGGATAATGTTGGATATGCCTGCCAGGCATTATCGATAGACGATGAACGAACTGCCTTTTGGCCTTATGTCTGGCAGGAAAAAAATATAGATGATGCCGCGGATCGTACGACAGATAATGTTGAACAGGTCTGGTTTGCAGGTATGCACTCAAATGTTGGTGGTGGCTACGAACGTGCTGGTATGGCAGGTGTGCCATTGTCCTGGATGATCAATCGAGCACAGCGTCATGGGCTGGTGTTTGATCTGAATGATCTGCAGGACATAAACAGTGCCTGCCACATACATGGGCGTATGTACAATTCTCGTGATGGTTTTGGTTTTTTCTATCGTTACCATCCTCGAGAAATTGAAAGTCTTTGCGAGGGAAAATTACTGGGCAAGATTAAAATACACTGCAGTGTAATCGAGAGGATGAATCATCGTACTGCGAATTATGCACCTGGGTATATACCGGCTAGTTTCGAGGTGGTCGACAGTGAGGTTCCGGCAAATATTACTGCACTAAATCCTGGCAACGATATAGAGTGGGCGGTAACACGCAGCAAGATAGATAAAATTGTTTTTTATCGAAAAAAACTGTACGGCATAATGCTGGCGTCGATTATTTTTGTTATCGCTATGGCAGGCTATTTTAGTGGTGATTCAGTGCCTGCAGAAACGCAGAATGTGTTTTTAGAAAAAATTTCAGGTTTTTTCTATACCATATTGCCTGATTTTTTTACCGGTCTAATAAACGTGGTAGTTGTCCGGCAACCGTACTACTTAGTGGCTGCAATCGTATTTATCCTTGCGTATTTGATAGTAAGACGTTCACTAAATAACAAGACGGTTAGCCAGTGTGAGACACTCAGGCACTATATTATTCATGATACTAAACAGCAAGTTGGTTGCACAAAAAGATCACCAGTAAAAGATGCGACATAAAATTTATAGCCAGTGACTATTTTACATCGATGCGGGATGATTCTTCAGTCATAACTCGGCATAGCAGGCCAAGGTTAACTTCATTTATACCTTTATCGATGTCGACCCAGACCTGGTGGCCGTTGCCGGGCGCACAATCGATATCGTTGCCTTTTTTGTCCAGCATTGTTTTCAGAACGAAACGGTGGTTACCAGTAGAGGTTAGCAGTTCCATTTCATCACCAACCGTTATCTTGTTTTTGATGTCGACTAAAATACGTTTGTGCTGATCATTAAACTCTATGACTTCGCCAGCGAATATCTGCCGTTGACTGCGTGAGCTGCTATCGCGATAACGTTGCAGCTCCTGTGGTGCATGGCGTTCGAAAAATCCATCGGTATAACCGCGATGAGCCAGGTTCTCCAGTTCTGTCATCAGGTGCGGGTCAAATTTTTTACCGCTGGTCGCATCATCGATTGCCTGACGATAGATCTGTGTTGCCCTTGCGGTGTAATAATAGGATTTGGTTCGACCTTCGATTTTTAAACAGTCTACGCCGATATCGACCAGGCGATGAACGTGTTCAACGGCACGCAGATCCCTTGAATTCATTATGTAGGTACCGTGTTCATCTTCTTCGATGGGCATGAAATCGCCCTGTCGACCTTCTTCTTCCAGTAAAAACTGCTGTGATGTTATCTGCTTAGAATCGTTATCCGATTCGGCATTCCATATACCGGTGTTCTCAATGCTCTGGTCACCATCATTATTTCTTACTTTGTAATTCCAGCGACATGAATTGGTGCATGTGCCCTGGTTGGGGTCACGGTGATTAAAATAACCTGACAGCAAACAGCGTCCTGAATAAGCGATACACAGGGCACCGTGAATAAATACTTCAAGTTCGATATCTGGACAGTCGTCTCGAATTTCCGAAATTTCATCCAGCGATAATTCGCGAGACAGGATGATGCGTTCGACGCCTACCGACTGCCAGAACTTAACGGAAGGAGAATTTAGTGTATTTGCCTGTACCGAAAGATGGATCGGTACTTCCGGCCATTTTTCTTTGATCATCATGATCAGTCCGGGGTCAGCCATGATCAGGGCATCTGGATTCATCGCAATTATCGGTGCCATGTCATGCATGAAGGTTTTGATTTTTGCGGTATGTGGAAGGATGTTGGTGGCAACAAAAAATTTTTTACCTGATGCATGGGCTTCATTGATGCCGGTTTCAAGATTGGGCAGGCGAAAATCGTTATTACGCACCCTCAGGCTGTATCTGGGCAAGCCGGCATACACGGCATCTGCGCCATAAGCAAAAGCATAGCGCATGTTTTTTATTAGACCAGCGGGTGAGAGTAGCTCGGGTTTCTTCATGAGGTATCAGCGTTAGTTTTAAAAGTGCATTTTAAAATAAATTCTAAACAAAACATACAGCGAGTTTGTGCTGTAATTACAGGCAATCGTTGAACCAATAATTTCAATCATTGTCGGCATAAGTGATGGTAATTGTTCATTAATCATGGGAGGGCATAAAATGAAACAGGTACAGGATCAAAATATCAATGATCATGACTATAAGGTAGCGATGGGCCGGTTACTGGTAATGTATACCCAGGTCGATTATTTAATAATGCGTGCAGTGGCTGAGCGTATTGCAGATGCACCAGATGATGAAAGCCGGCTTTTTATGGCGAAACAGGTGGGCGATGAAAGTAACCATGTGCGTATTCAACAAGACTGGATTAGAAAGTTTGGCGTTGATAATACTCCTGTATTTAACGACATGCAGCAACAGATGTTTCTCGCGCACTTCCGCTCACTTAACTGGCTGGATTTTCTGACTGACATGTATGTCTGTATCGAGGCACTGGGTGGTGAAGCAGTCGAACAAGTAGTGCCTATGGCAGATCCGGGAACACGTGAATCTCTAAAAGTACCGCTACAGGATGAAATTGGTCATGTGGCGTTTGGTCTGGGCCGATTACGCGACGAGCTTGAAAAATTACCTGAATCTGAAAGTTATGCTTACCTGAAAACAATAGAGACCAGGCTGGATTTTCTTGATGATACGCTGCACGGGCTGGGTATCGATGTGCCAGCAATGTTTAGTGCGGTCGGAGCGGATTACAGCAAGGTGGTTGATACGGTGATGCTGCGGAGGCAACAGATTCTGGATTCGCTTGCGCAGCCGTTAGCTGCCTGAGTCAGAATACCAGGGTAGCACATAAAAAGAGAGCATCGCTCTCTTTTTTTATGTACTCAGTATAAGTTACGCTGTAGTTTATTCATTGCTCAGTAAGACGTTAAGCAGGTTGTCCTGAAAATGTATATTACCTGTGAGTGTATCGTGAGTCTCACATAACATCATCGCATAATCCAGAGGGAAATGACTGTAACGATGCCTGGGTATGGTCGGGTCAAGTGCATCGCGTGCAAATAGAGAGGGTTTTGTCACCCGTCCATCGCCAGGTTCCAGCATGAGAAATGTATAATCAATATTGGCAATCGGGTGTTTTATGTCTTCTGGATATAACCGTACCATAGACTCGCCCTCAATCTCTTCGACAAGAAGGCGTGCGGGTGTTAGCTCGCAGTCGCCACCAAAAACGATATAACGTACCGGAGATTCAGGTGTAGGCACTGATAGCGACCATACGAAGCGGCGTGCACGTTCGATCTGTTTATTGAAATACTGTACCAGCAAGTTGTAATAACTCTCTCCTTTTTTAGCAATGATAGTGCCACGGGTTCCTGGATCAAAGATCGCCCATTCAAAACGCTGCCATATATTCGAATCAAAAAAATCCCGGTCTAATCTTCTGCCATCGAGTGTGATCATCGAGTTTCCGATGGGATGAGGAAATAACTGATAGGTACTCGGCCAGGTCAGCATGACGTATGACGGAATCCGATTGAAACCGACTTTTAAACCTTGTATTACCTCCAGTAGGGCACTGACCGAACCCAGATTCGGCGTACCGAGTAAGACTACTTTGTTGACGCGTGAGAAACCGTGACCATTGACCGGAAAATTGTTACCATCCAGTACATCATCACGGCCGTAACGCAAGTAATAACGAGTAACCAGTCCGCCCATACTGTGAGCGACGATATCAACTTTTAACTCAGGCGAATCATAGTCTTTTCTGATCTGTTCGATTAAATCATCCAGTTTACGCGCTGTCTGTACATTATCGTTGCGCCAGTCATAAACAAACAGGTAATACTTACGATCATCAGGACTCTGTGTTTCTCCTGGTCTACCACGTGAGTATCTGCCGATCTTTTCTAGCGTGTCTATTATTTCACCATAATAGTCCTTGCCGGCAACCTTATCTGTCACATCAGTTGCAACTAATGAAGTGGGGTCTGGCATTAATGTCTTTTTATTGATATCCAGTGCGATATCTTCGTAATCACTAGATAAAATTCTCCAAAAGTTACCGGGCCAATATTCATCCCCAGTATTTTTATGGTCAAGGCGTGATCCAAGAATTCCGTGTATGAGTATTACGGGAGGTTGGATTTTATTGGTATGACTTTGTTGAGCGCGATTGGGTAATTCGGATGGGCGATATATACGGCTTAAGTCAGGTAAAACATTATTCGAGCAAGCGCTGATTAATGCTGTGGCTAATAATACAGTTAATAATGCAGTGATTTTAAAGAGAATGATTGGGTGCATGATGGTTATTATAAAACAGAATGTATTCAAACATATGTTCGAATACTTGCGCGTTATTTCTTTACCACTTAAACTTTGAAGGCATGATTGATAGGAATAGTTCGATATCTAGATTCCTTAAACATATAATAATGCTATATACCAGGTAGCAAAATCTCAAAGTAAAATTAACTCTTCACCTCGCGTATGACAGACAAAAAAAGCAGCAAGTATCGTGTGTTTGGGCACATGTTTGTAACGATAGATGTGACTGCAGTGTTATTTCTACTGATGATGACCTTTCATTCAACTGCCTTTGCAGAAGAAAGAGAGGAATACGAGATGCTTAATTTAACCGTCGGGGAAATAAATGTTGCCAGAGGTGATAATGGCTCTCCGCAATATGGGGTGGAGTATAGATTTAAGTCATTTTCCGGACCCTGGTCTTTTCGCTTAAGACCAGCAATAGGATTTACAGTGGCGAATGATAGTGCAAAATATTATTATTCAGACCTTAAGCATGACTTTTACCTAAGCGATTACTGGTTATTTACACCAAGTTTTGGTGCCGGTATTTTTAAAGATAGTAGTGAGATAAAGTTGGGTAATGATTTCGAATTTAGATCAGGGCTTGAGCTTACTTATCAGTTTAATAATAAGATTCGTGCAGGCATTGCCGTTTTTCATATATCTAACGCTGGACTTTCTG
>CAWBXM010000076.1:0-7474 GCA_963792545.1 uncultured Gammaproteobacteria bacterium
CCAACGGCAGCCTGACCTCTTCCAGCCTGGCCTTTATCAAACAGGTAAACCCTAAAATAGCTGTTATTTCAGTTGGTTATAAAAACAGGTACCGGTTGCCGAACAAACAGGTGATTGCACGGTATGAGCAATTAAACCAGCAGCAATTACAAACCAGTAAAAGTGGTGCTATAACTATCCCAGTGCTGGCAGATACTGACTATAAAGTTGAACAATACAGGCAAAGCACAGCTAAGTACTGGCACCATATGGTTAGATAGGATAATGAACAAATTTAAAAATTAGCTTATTAATGTTCTCGCCAAGACGCCAAGACGCCAAGATTTTAGGAAAAATTGAGCATGTTATTCTATTACTTTGCGTTTGGCATCTGTGCGTCTTGGCGAGAAAATATCGTTTTTTATGGTTTTACATCGTACTTTGTCACAGCAAGGTGCGTGGAATCAAACGTGGATATCAGCACTATTGGCCGAGGAGGCTGTCGGACTTAGGATTAATCTACTGCGGAAAAGTCATTTTTGCCAGATTCCTCGATCATTTTCGTTAAATAGGCTCGCTATTCGCCTCAAATGATCGAAAAATCTGACTAAAAATGACTTTCCCTCGCTACGATCACCTAAGTCCGACAGCCTCCTGGCCGTAAATCGAGTAAGATAGCGTTCAGAAATTTCACAATAATAACAATCTACATTGATGCTGTTTACCTGAAATGTGTTTCAGCAGTGTCTTATTCAAAGGTGACGTGTGTTTGAATTAGTAAAATCCGGTGGCTGGTTGATGATCCCCATCATTTTTTGTTCTATCATCTCTATTTCCATTATTGTCGAGCGTTTCTGGAGTCTGCGCCGCGAAAAAGTGTTGCCACCACACCTGGTCGCTAATGTATGGAGCGCAATAAAACAGGACAAGTTGAACCGTGCCGAAATCGAAACCTTGAGTAAACAGTCTGCGCTAGGCCAGATTTTAAGCGCTGGTCTATTAAATCGTAATGAAAGCCGCGAGCGCATCAAGGAAGTGATCGAAGAAAGAGGGCGCGAGGTGGTGCATGATCTGGAGCGGTTTTTAAATACGCTAGGCACTATCGCGTCGATTTCCCCGTTGCTGGGTTTGCTCGGCACGGTTGTCGGCATGATCAGTGTATTTGCTGCGATCACACAACACGGTGTCGGTGATCCGGGCGCATTAGCGGGTGGTATTTCGCAGGCGATGATTACCACTGCAGCAGGGCTGACCGTCGCTATTATCAGCCTGGTCTTTTACCGTTATTTCCGACGTAAAGTCGATGGTATCGTGGTGATCATGGAGCGTGAAGCTATCAAGATGGTTGATGTCTTGCATAATAACCGTAATCAATATTCAGGGCCAGTCGCCGTCAGCGACAACGATAGTGAATGAATCTTCGACCAGACCATAAAGACGAAAACGTCGACGTTAATCTAACGCCACTGATCGACGTGGTGTTTTTGTTACTGATTTTTTTTATGGTGACAACCACATTCGATCAACATGCGAGGTTAAAAGTTTCCCTGCCTGAATCATCAACGAAAGCATCACAACAGCGGGACAACCCTCTGGTGCTGGCGATCGACGCCAAAGGCAACTATTTTCTGAATGATCGTCAGCTGGTAAATCAGCAGCTGGATACATTGAAACAGGCTATTAAGAAAACGCTTAGCCAGAACAATTTTGGCCAGAACAGTGGCGACAGCGTAGATTACTCTAAGGTCTCATTGGTATTAAGAGCCGATGGTCATGCCCCACACAGTGCCGTAGTGAAAGCGATGGACGCTGCATCTCAGTTAGGTATGACTAGATTATCTATTGCGACCGTTGAAGCAAAATAACGGTCTTTTATGTCTGAAATAAAAACTGCCCCAAACAACGGCACGGATAGCAGTAACAGTTTTTATCTGTATCGCCGTTTACTTTCGTATGCGCTGGAATACTGGGGCATATTTATTATTGCGGTAATCGGTATGATTATCGTTGCCGGTGCCTCGACAGCTTTTCCGGCATTGATGCAACCGATGATGGACGGTGCATTTGTTGAACGTGACCCGGAAACTATCCGCTGGGTGCCGCTGGCACTGGTGGCTATATTTTTCGTTCGCCTGATCGGTGCTTTTGCTTCATCTTATGGCATGAGTGTAATCGGCCGTAATGTGATCCGTGAATTACGTAGAGAGATGTTTTCCCGCCTGGTAGCACTACCAAAATCCTTTTATGATCAGGCCACGACTGGCGAACTCATCTCAAAATTTTCTTACGACGTGGAGCAGGTTGCTAACGCGACTACCCGAGCAATTACAGCCTTCATCCGTGATACATTAACAGTGATCGCTCTGCTCAGCTGGATGTTTTATCTGAATGTGATGCTGGCGATCGTATTCGTTATCGTGGTACCTGTTGTTGCTTTTCTTATCATGTCTGTTTCAAAGCGGTTCCGAGCCATCAGCAGGAACATCCAGCACAGTATGGGCAGTGTTTCCCGGATCATCGAAGAGTCGATCAAAGGCCAGCTGATCGTTAAAATATTTGGCGGCAGCTCATATGAGGTAACGCAGTTTGCTGCGGTCAACGATAAGAATCGTCGCCAGCATCTACGTATGCAGATGACACAGGCTTTGAGTTCACCGCTGGTACAATTAATCATCGCCTGCGCGCTGGCGTCAATTATCTATCTGGCAACGCACGAGAGTATGAAAGATAATATCAGTGCAGGTACTTTTGTCTCATTCATCACCGCGATGTCGATGTTGATGCCGCCGGTTCGTTCGATGACATCGACCCTCAGTGAACTGCAGCGTGGTATCGCCGCTGCAGAGAGTGTATTTGACTTTATCGATCTAAAACAGGAAGGTGATGAAGGTCAGTACCAGGCTGATAAGGTTAGTGGGCTGATAGAGTTCAATCACATTACTTTTTCTTATCAAAACGAAAATTCTGCCGCCTTAAGTGATATTAATCTAACAGTAAAAGCGGGGCAGACTGTTGCATTTGTTGGCCGTTCAGGCAGTGGCAAGTCAACATTGTTAAATCTGATACCGCGGCTTTATGATGTTTCTGAAGGTGAGATCCGACTCGATGGTGTCAATATTCAGGACTATGGTCTGGATAATTTACGGCAACATATATCGTATGTAGGCCAGGATGTTGTTTTGTTCAATGACACCATCGAACACAACATCGCCTACGGATCAATGAAATCCTGTAGCCAGGAAGAAATTATCAGCGCGGCGAAAGCGGCTCATGCTGCTGATTTTATCAATGAATCCAGTGATGGTTTGATGACTATGGTAGGTGAGCGTGGTGTGATGTTATCGGGTGGTCAACGTCAGAGAATAGCCATCGCCCGTGCTCTGTTAAAAGCTGCACCGGTGTTGATCCTGGATGAAGCAACCTCTTCGCTAGATACAGAATCCGAACGCTATATACAGGATTCACTTGAGAACTTGATGAAAGGCCGCACCACACTCGTCATTGCTCACCGACTTTCAACCATTGAAAATGCGGACCTTATCGTGGTTATGGATAAAGGCCGTATTGTAGAAAAAGGATCACATCAGGAGTTAATTGAGCTGAACGGGCACTATGCCGTATTGCACCAGATGAATTTTGAAGATAGTTAACCCGGATATAGCACAGACGGCTATGAAATCACTGGCTCACTACTGGTATCAACCAAACGTAATGACCTGGTTGATATTGCCATTTTTGTTGCCGCTATCGTGGCTTTATTGTGCGGTTGCAATTGTTCGTCGCAAACTTTATCAGCTGAACATTAAGAAAAGCTATGCAGCTAAAGTACCGTTGCTGGTGGTGGGAAATATCGTTGCAGGCGGCAGCGGCAAAACACCCTTGTTGATATCACTTTGCGAATACATTAAAGCACACGGCTATAAACCTGGTGTGGTTAGCAGAGGTTACGGTGGCAGTGAAACGGGCATTCGCCAGCTGGCCGATTCTGATTCTGCAGAGCTGGTTGGTGATGAGCCATTGCTGATACAGCAGCGCACGCAGGTGCCTGTCGTCATCGGCGCTGACCGTGTTGCAGCGGTAAATTATCTGCTACAGAATAATCAATGCGACATCGTGTTATCTGACGATGGTTTACAGCATTATCGCATGCAAAGAAATCTGGAGATCGCGGTAGTTGATGCCAGTAGACTATTTGGCAATGGCTTTTGTTTGCCTGCCGGTCCGCTGCGTGAAAAAATATCACGATTACAGGAAGTTGATCTGGTTGTTTATAACGGAGTGGTGTCTAATGCCGAAGCGGCAAAGAGTAACCATGAGATTTGCTCATACCTATTAGAATTTACCGAGTTTATTCATCTTACTAAGGGAAACAGTGTTCAACCTGAACACTTCGCCGGGCGATCAGTACATGCTGTTGCTGGCATTGGCAATCCGAATCGATTTTTTATGCAACTGCGAGAAAATGATATAAAACTCACTGAACATGCTTTTGCTGATCACCATGTTTACCAGCAAAGTGATTTCTCCGACTGGCAGAATGAATGTATTATCATGACGGAAAAAGATGCGGTTAAATGCCGGCATTTATCCTTGCCTGATGCATGGTTGGTTCGAATTGACGCTGAAATGTCAGAAACACTAATGGCTCAGTTAGAAGCAAAAGTGTTGCCTTTGCTGAACAAGCACGCCAACAAATGAAAAAGAAACTACTTTCAATTCTGGTCTGTCCAAAATGTAAAGGGCCGCTGATCTATAAATCACGACAAAAAGAGCTGATATGTCAGAAAGATGGCCTGGCGTATCCGATTCGCAATGGCATCCCGGTATTGCTCGATGTCGATGCCAGATCTATTGATGATAAAGGGCATCACAATTAATTGATTATGCCCTAAAGACGGATATTTGACGATCTAATTAGAATCAACGTTGATAACTGGGCTAAACTCTCAACTCGCTATACGATTTAGCTATGCTCAGATGTTGATGTGTAACCAGGTACAAAAAAAGAACAATGAATGAAAATTTTAAAATAATTATTTTTGCTATTTTTGACAAAAATGATTTCCCAAATAAATCAATGGTTGATATACATGGTAAACCCATGATTCAGCACGTTTATGAAAGTGCAAAAAATTCTGCCGCTTCAGAAATTGTAATTGCCACAGATAATACTCGCGTAGGTATGATAGCGGAGGATTTTGGAGCGACTGTCTGTATGATCGCTGATGATAATTTTTCTAGTTTGAGTCGTCTGGCAGAAGTGGCTGATAAAATGGGCTGGGGTGACGAAACCATCGTAGTTAATTTCCCTGGTGATGCACCGCTCATACCAGGCTCTATTATTCAGCAGGTAGCAGATAATCTGGCGTTACACTCAGAAGCTGACTGCGCCACACTGTATTCGATGGTGTCGCTTGAAGCTGCAGAGAAGGAATCGACGATTAATCTTGTTGTCGATAGTGGTGAATTTGTGCTGTATATGAGTCGACGGCCAATCCCGCATCAGGTTTCTGATAAATATACTATTTCAGAATACAAAAATTCTATAGAGATCAATGCCTACCGAACCGGGTTATTACGTATCTATAGAAATCTGCCTGAAAGTGAGCTTGACTGGGCAGAGGATATCGAAGAGTTAAAATTATTATATAACGGTATGAAAATGCATGCTGCTGAGGCCAATAGCCTGATAGGCCAACGTGTCAATAATGAAGCGGATGTAGAAAATGTAAAAATGCAGATCGCACCAACACGTTAATAGATGACTGTTGTTGAGTTTTTAAGAGAAGTTTTAAGTTGGCAGTCGGACAGTTATCAGTTAAAAACAAAAAAACTAAAAGCGTAGAGTCGCTACGACATAGGTAATGGTTTTTGCTTTTACTGACGACTGCAAACTGCTAACTTCTCTCTTCTGGCTGAATAGAAGACTTATTGACGCATTGCTCAAAAAAATGACATAAAATACAGGCTATCGTGAAACATTCCAATCAATTTTTTGCTACTTGTTCAAAAGGCGTTGAAGATCTGGTCCATACTGAACTGGAGCAGCTGGGAATCACCGGGTTAAAGATCCATACTGGTGGTGTTGCTTTTAGTGGCGAAATCGAAGATGCATATAAAGCCTGTCTCTGGTCACGTGTTGCCAGCCGAATTTTACTGCAGTTAAAAGATTTCACCATTGCCAACGACGATGATCTGTATAACGAGATCATCAGTGTCGACTGGTCGCAACACTTTTCAGAAAATAACACCCTGGCAATCGATTGTTTTAGCTCACATAGTGAGGTGACGAATAGTCATTTTGCTACACTGCGTGTTAAAGATGCGATAGTTGATCAGTTTGTACAAAACACGGAGTTCAGGCCATCGATCGAAAAAGACAACCCGGACATAAGGATAAATGTTTACCTCAGCGATAAGCAGTGCCTGCTTTATCTGGATATGTCTGGTGAGGCATTGCATAAACGTGGTTATCGGCTGGCCGCGGGTAGTGCGCCACTTCGTGAGACTCTGGCTGCATCAATGTTGTATCGAGCAAAGTGGAAAAGTTTTTATGAACAAGGTTTGCCTTTTTATGACCCGATGTGTGGCAGTGGTACATTATTGATCGAAGCTGCGATGATGGCGGCTGATGTTGCTCCCGGTTTATTGCGAGAAAAAAATGGCATGGGTTTTGGCTTTAGCCATTGGAAGTTGTTTGATGCTGATAAATGGCAGCTCATCGTACAACAGGCTGAACAAAGGAAACAGCTTGGCATGCAAAAGATTCCTGTTATCTGTGGCAGTGATAATAGCGAGATACTGGTCGGGATTGCTCGAAATAATATCAATGCTTCTGGTTTGTCATCCTCGATCAAAGTTTCACTACAGGATGCAACCCATGATCTATTTAAAAATATGGACTTCCGGTGCCAGCGAACTCCAGGTTTAATTGTAACTAATCCGCCATATGGTAAACGTATCGGGCAGGTGCAATTGCTTCGAACGCTGTACCATAGATTTGGTGCACAGTTAAAATCAGATTTTAATGGCTGGACGGCAGTCATCATTACCTCAGAAGAAGAGTTAGCTAAGAGCATCGGTTTACGTGCCTTCCGTAAAAACATGTTATTTAACGGCGCGTTAAAATCTGTCCTTTATCAATACCGGATCAATCAATCAGTAGGGACGGCATCAGTAAATTTACCAGCTGAGCCGTTAGCTGATCAGTTAGCAGACAAGGCACTGCCGGCTGAGCGAAGTGTTAAACAACGAACAGAGCAGAAAAGTCCAGGTCAGAATGAGAGCCGGGTCGAGAGCCAAATAGAAAGTCAGGCTGTAACTGAACATGGTCTGATGTTTGCTAACCGCCTTAAGAAGAATTATAAACATCTAAAAAAATGGGCGAGAAAGAATAATGTCAGCTGTTACAGAGTATATGACGCAGATATACCGCAATATGCAGTAGCTATTGATAAGTATGATAACTGGGTTCATGTGCAGGAGTATCAGGCAC
>CAWBXM010000077.1:0-24958 GCA_963792545.1 uncultured Gammaproteobacteria bacterium
TGGTCGACGTATTGCTCAGTGTTCCTGGCTTGGGATCAGTTCCAGCTCCACATGGGCAACGCCCAGCGCGGCAACCGCGATGGACGGATCGTCGATGGCCTCGACCGGGTGCACATTGGCCTTGCGCCGGAACCGGTAACGGCGCACCGCCTTGGGCGCGTCGGCGACTGTTTCGACCAGCGAGGCGGCGAGATTCCGCGAACAGCTCAAGCGCAGATAGAGACGGAAGGCCAGGAAAAGACAGGCCAACCACCTTAATGTTATTTTGTTGTGCAAATTCAACCAGTAATGGTAGCTCTTCCAACGCACAACCAAATTTACGTGATAGATCGACTACGGCCTGTTTGCTGCGGAAACTTACACGAAAAATTATCTCAACCTGATCGGCATAAGGGACAAATTTTTTTAGCTCATCCATATTATCGACAACCATACGGTGACAGCCGAACGTTAGCGCACGTTTGATCTCTTTATCTTTTTTGATGGGATGTGTATGAATGCACTGATCACCGCTTATGCCGAGTGATTCAACCAGGTCCACTTCACCGATGGTCGCCACATCAAAATGACTGCCCAGACTCTTCAGGCGCTTTATCAATGCGGGATGTGATAAGGATTTTAATGCGTAAAATATTTTTACCCCCGGCATGGCTGCCTGCAGGGTGTTGTATTGATACTCGGCTTCGCTTAGATCGAGTACCATGAATGGGGTTTCGTGTTTTTCTACCAGTTCTTCCAGACTCGCCCGGTCGAACGTCTCCAGCACATCAGGATGGGACTGTTCAGCAAAACTCTCAACTATTGTTTGTTTATCCATTTTTTAAAGCCCCAAAATACATTGTGTGGGAGGTCGCCCGATCCAGATGCAGCCAGCGGTTAAAAAAATGCATCTTAGTTTTTCTTGTGAAAAAATGCGAGCATATTTTGTCATCACAAAATAAAAAATTGATCTGCAGATTGGTCTTGCCGGTAAGGTATTGTACAGGGAAAAAACCTCGCATTGGCAGTGGTGAATACAGCTTAGAGTCGCCCCAGGTTGGTTAGCCATGATCTTGCTCAGTAGTGGAGTTTCAGTGTCATCGCAGGATGGAGGGAGAGTGTCAATTTTCAGTTTTCAGCTTTGACTTTCTCGTTAAACTCCTGAAGCATGCGCAAGTAATTTTTAAAGCGCTGTTCACTCACTTTTCCATCTGCCACGGCCTGTTTCATGGCGCAGCCTGGTTCATGATGATGGCTGCAATTGCTAAACTTACAGGCCCCGCTAAACTTTCTTACGTCGATAAAACCGTTTGTTATCTCATCGATACTCGTGCTTGTCGGGGTAAAGTCACGCACACCGGGTGAATCGATAATGATGCCGTTACATTTCAGGTGGTACAGGGCTGAGACGGTTGTAGTATGTTTTCCTTCGCCAGTGGTTTTTGATGTTACGCCAATCTTGATTTCTTCTTTTGGTAAAATATTTTTTACAATGGATGACTTGCCAACACCGGACAGGCCGACCAGAATGCTGGTGGTATTACTGAGTGCGGCAGATAATTCTTCCAGGCCAATCTCCTGTTTCATGCTTGTTGCGATAACTTTGTAACCAATGCCTGTGTATAAGTGGATGATGTCATCGACAAGATGTTTGGTTTCGTGATCCATTAATTCGATTTTGTTGATAACGATTAATGCTTTTGCTGGCATGTTTTCTGTAGAAGCAAGATAGCGGTCGATCAGGTAGGGGTTGGGTTTTGGTTTTATGGATGTGACGATTACGACCTGGCCGATGTTGGCAGCGACAGGTTTTATAGCGCCAGCGAAACCGATTTTCTTCAGCAGGTTTATGCGATCCTTTACCGCTACAACAACATTTTGTGACTCACCAGTGGCGTTGAGTGCTTGCTGGACGATTACAAAATCACCGCAGGCGATCTCACCGAGATTTTGCCGTATTTTACATTTTAACTTTTCGTATTTTTTTTCTTTTGAAATGTCATCTATAGATTCTACTTCTGCAAATAATTCTCGTCCATGATGGCTGATGACACGTGCAACTCGAGAGCTGGATTCGTCAAGTTGTAAAACGTCTTCTATTTTAGTTTTTTGGGTGGATGTGATTCGACGTTGCTGCTGCTTGGAGAGCTTCCGTTTTGCCATATTAAATAAACTTAAAGAGATTGCGCGGCATTAATTTTTGCCGCACAGATAAAATCACAGAGTGATAAACCGCCAACACTGTGTGTGCTGTAAGTGACAGTGCATTGTTTATAACTAACCTGTAAGTCCGGGTGATGATCTTGCTGATGAGCTATCTGTGCGATGACATTAACAAACGCGATAGTTTGATAATAATTTTTGAATTCGTATCTGTGGCTTATGGTTCGCTGTTCTCTATTAACCTGCCAGGCTGGGTCTAGCTGTCGAGTATAATGGTTTGCATCATCATGACTTAATGCTGAAACATTGTCTGCTAGAGTCTTGCAGTTTTGCAGGTTTAACGCTGCCATCAGAAGCGATAATATTTTTTATTTAAAAATTGAACAACGGCATCAGCGTCTTCGTCAAACCAGGGTATATTGTTGCCGTCTTTACAGCGTACAACTTGTTTACTTAGTGCGTCGATAGATTTTACAAACCTGTTTTCTCGAGTGTACACGCTGTCTGTGTGACACTTGTAGCAATGTTCCTTGTGCGCTTCTTCGCCGTGTGTTATCTGCTCCGTGCTTACATTCTCATTGCTACTTTCATCGATACTTTCACTGGCAAAGCTACTGTTGCTGACACTGAAAGCCAAAAAAAATAAGACATACTTAATGGAT
Source organism: uncultured Gammaproteobacteria bacterium (assembly GCA_963792545.1). Lineage (GTDB taxonomy): Bacteria > Pseudomonadota > Gammaproteobacteria > SZUA-229 > SZUA-229. Next base: position 2,805 of record CAWBXM010000077.1, read on the forward strand.
TTTTTTGTCTGTGTATTCATAGTCTTCTCTCAAAGTTATTAACGGTTACTATGCGTGTGCATTCAAATGTGCGATTCTTACCGGTGCCGGTGGGTGTGAGTCGTAAAAGGCTGAGTATATCGGGTCAGGTGTCAGCGTGCTTGCGTTTTCTCTGTATAGACCGACCAAAGCCTGGATCAGATGTTTGGCATCGGTTTGCTCAGCGGCAAAGGCATCGGCTTCAAATTCATTCTTGCGTGAAAAGATGCTGAATAATGGCTGGAAGATGAAGCTGAATACTGGCATTACTAGCATAAAAAGTAACAAAGCCATATAGGTAGAAGGCTGAGCGACTCCAAGTGCGGTATAGAACCATTCAGCTTTCATCAGCCATGCCAGCACTGCGAGCGCGAGTAGAGTTGTGCCAAATGAAATGGCCATGCCTTTGATGATGTGCTTTTTCTTGAAATGACCGAGTTCGTGAGCCAATACTGCTTCGAGCTCATCGTCGCTGAGCATCTTTAGCAGTGTGTCAAAAAAAACGATTCGTTTGTTGCGGCCAAACCCTGAAAAATAAGCGTTGCCGTGAGATGAACGTTTTGAACCATCGATGACGAATATTCCGTTGCTGTTAAATCCGCAACGTTCTAATAAACTGGTGATACGGTTTAATGTTTCGCCTTCTTCCAGAGGCTCAAATTTATTAAATATGGGTGCGATCCAGGTCGGGTATACCCACATCATAAAAAGGCTGAAACCACTGATCACCAGCCAGGTATAAATCCACCATTGCTCGCCGGTCTGTTGCATCAGCCATAAGATGACATATAACAGAGGTACGCCGATAGCCAGGCCGAGCAGGCTTCCTTTTAACAGGTCGATGATGAATGTTTTTATCGTAGTGCGGTTAAAGCCAAATTTTTCTTCGATAACAAACGTGTTGTACAGGGAAAAAGGCAGATCAAGCAGAGAGGAAATAAAAGTAAAGGCAAGGATGACGGTGATGCCGGTCAGGATCGGATCGAGGCCAAGAGTTATCACATTTGTATCCAGCCACTGAAGTCCGCCGCCAAGTGTCCACATCAGTAAAAGGACTATTTCATAAAACAGCGGTAAACGACCAAACTTTACTTTGGCCGTCGTGTAATCGGCAGCTTTTTGGTGGTCTTCCTGAGTGATCTTATCAGCGAAGGAATCGGGTACTTTGGCGCGATGTTTTTTGACATGATCAATCTGGCGCTGCGACAGATATAATCGCATCAGCGTCGATATCAGCAGCATTGTCAGAAACAGGAGGGTGAAATTGTGTAATTCGTTCATTAAAAACTCTTTGTGTTATCAGTTGTAGCCTGTAATATCTGCTCAATATACCATTGATGCATGTCTAAAAAAACTGCCTGAATAATAAAGGGCACCTCTATTAATGGCTTGTGCCCTCTGGCTTTACCACCAGTACAGAATCAAGACGTGCTTTTGAAGCCATGCCAACAGTTAATACATGGGCCTGTCGAAAAAGCGCAACGCAGAGTCTGGGCTGGTGGTGAAGCCCCGTAGGGCGCGGCCTCAGGTCACGCAGAGGACATAAGCCATTAATAGAGGTGCCCTAAAGTCTCTCTGAATAGAGCCTGAATCGTGATCTTACTGTTCAAGTTAGACCTGATCAGAGTGTTTTAATGACCTAAGGAAACTAAACTACTATGTCGAAAATAAGTGAAGAAAATCTTATCTGGATAGATCTCGAAATGACAGGGCTCGATCCCAGTTCAGATGTCATTATTGAAATTGCCACCATTGTCACAGATAAACATCTTAATGTGCTTGATGAAGGACCATCAATTGTTATACATCAAGCTGATGACGTGATGGATAATATGGATGAATGGTGTACCAATCAGCATGGCAAGTCCGGCTTAACTGACCGCGTTAAAAACAGCTCTATTTCTGAAGAAACCGCTGAAAATTTGACCCTGGCTTTTCTGAAGCAGTATGTGCCGGACAGGAAATCACCGATGTGTGGAAACAGTATCTGTCAGGATAGACGTTTTCTCGCACGTTACATGCCACGACTGGAAGAGTTTTTTCATTACCGCCATCTCGATGTCAGCACCTTAAAAGAACTGACCAGCCGTTGGGCACCAGAAAAGAAAATGGTGTATACCAAAGAATCCAGTCATCTGGCGATGGACGACATCAAAGATTCGATCGCTGAATTAAAACATTACCGAGAGCATATACTCTCTATTTAGAAAAGAAAGTTGGCGGTTAGCAGTAGGCAGTCATCAGTAAAAGTGAGAAATTGTTTTAAAATAAAAATTTTTTGGCTAGGTCTTCTACTTTTTTAGACTTTTACTGATGACTGCCAACTGCCAACTATATCTCTACTGGCGTATCAGGGAGGTTGCCCCATTCCGACCAGGAACCAGGGTAACCTAAAACGCTGTCATACCCCAGTGACTTTAACACCAGCCATGAATATGCTGAGCGGTGATGTGACTGGCAGTAACAAACGACCTCTTTATCTTTTGTGATGCCCAGCTGGTCAAGCTGTTGCTGGATGTCCTGTTCGGATAATCGTCGCAGATTGTTATTCTGATCCATAGATTGCGTCCACTCATAATGAATCGCGCCCGGGATATGCCCGGCTTTATCAGCAAATTTTTTCTCACCGTTATATTCGGCGAGCGAGCGTGCGTCAAGAAATACGATATTGGCATCATCAAGATGAGTCTGTATGTAAGCTCTTGTAGCCGTATGATGGTGGGTTTTTTTCAGGCTGTAACTGCTGGCTTCGGGTTTATCAGGTATTGTGTTGGATAACGGGTGACCTTCATTGGCCCAGCTATGTAAGCCACCGTTAAGAACCACAGCGGTCTCATGGCCAAAGACGTTCAAGGTCCACACAAAACGAGCTGCACAGCCACCGCCCTCGTCATCATAGGCGACGATCAGGGATTTTTTTGTTACTCCCAGACTGGAGAGCAGTGCAGAAAAATTTTCATTGTCGGGTAATAAACCCATCACCGGTTTATCGACTTTTACGATGTCTGCATAATTTACAAAATATGCCCCAGGTATGTGTGCCTGTGCGTATTGTTTAGCTTTGCATAAATCGATAACGATAACGTTTTCATTGTTGCGTATTGCTTCGAGTTGATCGGGTTCGATGAGGTAGCTTGCTTGTGACATGAGTGATGAGATTTAATGTAAGTTATAAGATTTATGTTGTAGATTTTATGTGTTTAAAGCTTACAACATAAAATTTACAACTCGTTTTTTATTTAATTATTTTTATTTTTTCGCTGGTAGATTTATGCCGGGGTTTTAAAACGGTATTTTTTGCAACACTGGATTCATCCGCTTCTGGATAATCCAGCGAGTAATGTAGCCCACGGCTTTCTTTGCGAAGCATTGCGCTACGGATGATCAATTCTGCCACCAGTGTTAAGTTACGCAGTTCGATTAAATCGCTGCTAATACGAAAATTGCTGTAATAATCATCTATTTCCTGCTGCAGCAGGCTGGCACGATGCATGGCTCGTTCCAGTCGTTTATTGGTTCTAACGATGCCAACATAGTCCCACATGAAGCGGCGAAGTTCATCCCAGTTGTGTGAGATCACAACGTCTTCATCAGAGTCGGTAACGCGACTCTCATCCCAGTTTGATATTTTATGGTGCGTGTGCCTTGAACTTGATTTGGAGATGATGTCTTTTGCAGCGGACTGCGCGAATACCAGGCACTCTAGTAAAGAATTGCTGGCCATACGGTTGGAACCGTGTAGACCTGTATGTGCAGTTTCGCCGATTGCATATAGATGATTGATATCAGTCTGGCCGTTTAGATCTGTATTTATGCCACCACAGGTATAGTGTGCCGCTGGTACAACAGGGATGGGTTCCTTAGTAATATCGATGCCGTATTTTAAGCAGCGTTTATGGATGGTCGGAAAATGCGATGCGATAAAGGCGGATGAGCGATGGCTGATATCGAGATAGATGCAGGGTATACCGAGGCGTTTCATTTCATGGTCAATGGCACGGGCGACGATATCCCTCGGTGCCAGTTCTCCGCGCTCATCAAACTTGTGCATAAACCGTTTGCCATTGGGTAGCAATAGCTTTCCGCCTTCGCCACGTACGGCTTCACTGATGAGGAAGGATTTAGCTTCTGGATGGTATAAACAGGTCGGGTGAAACTGGTTGAACTCCATATTGCTGACGCTGCAGCCTGCGCGCCATGCCATAGCAATACCATCACCGGTAGAACCATCAGGATTGCTGGTGTATAGATATACTTTACTGGCACCGCCTGTGGCGAGTGCCACAAAGCGGGCGGCAAATGTTTCCACTCGATCGCTGTTTTTGTTAAGCACGTAAGCCCCTATGCAGCTATTGTTAGTTGCCAAGAGTCGCTGTTTTTTTGTGGTGATTAAATCCACTGCAATGTGGTGTTCGAAAAATGCAATGTTATTATGTTGGCGAGCATGATTCTCTAGCGTATCACTCATCGCCTTGCCGGTGGCATCCGCAGCATGTACAACACGTCGGTGAGTATGACCGCCTTCACGGGTTAGATGTAATTCGCGGTTTCCAGATTTAAATGTGTCACTGCTGAAGGGAACGCCTAGCTCCTGCATCCAGCGAATATTCTCGGGGCCATGTTCAACGGTGAATTTTACGGCCTCTTCGTTACACAGGCCGCCGCCCACATTCAGCGTGTCATCTATGTGTGATTGCAATGAATCCTGCGCGCTGAGAACGGCAGATACACCACCCTGGGCATAATAAGTACTGCCGTCTTTACTGGGGCCTTTAGTGATGATGGCAACGGTACACTGGTCTGCCAGGCGTAGCGCCAGGCTAAGGCCGGCTGCACCGCCGCCGATGATTAGCACGTCATGTTGATGGTTTATTGGCATGGTTGTACTGTATTCAGGCTATTCTTCTTTATGTAAAGTTCGAAATAAGGTAAATTTATACGCTTAGTTTGCACCGAAACTATAAAAAATTCAAAAACTTAAAAAACCTATGGGAACTATAGTGAAACTTACTAGTCACACAGCGCAGGATATTACATCGCTCATTAGCGAGGAGTTTCGATGAGCGAGCGCGATATTGATCAGGCACTGGTGGTTCGGGTGCAGCAGGGTGATAAAAAAGCATTTGATCTGCTTGTGCTGAAATATCAGTTGCGGCTGTCCAAGCTGGTTTCACGTTTTTTAAGAAATCAGTCAGATGTGCCTGATGTAGTTCAGGAGTCCTTTATTAAGGCCTATCGCGCGCTGCCCAATTTTCGTGGCGAGAGTGCGTTTTATACCTGGCTGTATCGTATTGCGATCAACACAGCGAAGAATCATCTGGTTGCGCAGTCTCGCAAGAATCCGGTCAACAGTATCGAAGTGCAGGAGGCTGAAGATTATGGCGCCAGTGAATGGTTAAAAGAATATGCATCACCGGAACGCGAAGCGCTTGCTTCTGAGCTCGAATCAACTATTTATCAGGCAATAGGTGATCTGCCAGCTGATTTACGCGAAGCGATTACCTTACGAGAGATCGAAGGTTTAAGTTATGAGGATATTGCAACGGTAATGGATTGCCCGGTTGGCACCGTGAGGTCACGAATCTTTCGTGCGCGCGAAGCCATCGACGTCAAACTGGAACCGGTGTTAGATGATGAGAGTCATCATGTGTCCAGTACTTATGGTTAGAGCGACTATACTGAATCTAACAATAGCCTGGTTATTAAACGAAAAATAATGTGAGTATAAATTTACTTGCAGATTTCAATGAAATACTGAATTTATAAACAATACTGTAGTCAGATATATTGATACTTAAAAGTGGACAGAGTGATGAGCAAACGTAAAGAAAAAATTTCAGCCTTTCTGGATAATGACATGCATCGTGATGAGCTTATGTCATTTTCGTTATCAGGCGAAGTTGAAGACGCAAAAGTGGTGCAGCGCTATCAAATAATGGGTGACGCCATGCGTGGTGAGATGAGTGAGTCTTCTTTTATTGATGTTAGCCATGCGGTGCGTGATGCTCTGAGTAGAGAAAACATTGGCGATGTGAATTTGGCGCATACGACCGTTACAGTACCAAAACAAACTGTTTTGGAACATTCCTCAGTTTGGAGTTTATCCGGCTGGCTGCGGCCAGTTGCAGGTATGGCGGTGGCAGCTTCGGTTGCTGTAGTTATGGTGCTTAGTGTTACCGGCCAGGATCAAACCGGTACTATGCCTGTGGCAGTAAATGTGCCTGAAAATATAGCGGCGCAGCCTGCGCTGCAGCTCGCGATTGACAATAAAAAAACAAACGATGAGGCGGTAAGTAATACTGCCGCAGTTAATCCCCAGGTAGACCAATATCTGATGAATCAGCACCTGGAATTTGCTACACAGGATACTTTACAAGGCCGTTTACCTTATGTAAGAGCGGTTAGTTTTGAGCCTCAAAAATAGGGAATTAAACCTATAAAATCACTTAATATTAAAATGTCTCCACTTTTCGTTCTAACTGCTCTTCCTCTCCTTTTGTTAAGTGCAAGCAGTTTTGCCGGGGATTTATTCGACATGCTGAAACGTATGTCTGAAGCTGATCAGGATCAAAATTATCAGGGTACGTTTATCTTAAGAAAGTCGGATGATCTTTCGACTTTGCGTGTCACACACGGCAGTGATGATAGTGGCGTCTGGGAAAGTTTAGAGGCGCTTAACGGTGAACCCCGGAAAGTTATCAGAAGAGACAAAAAAGTAGTTTCTATTTTCCCCAGGCGTGAACTGGTCACCATTCGAGATAACGTAGATAAACAGTCTTTGCATCCGCAACTGCCTGAAAACCTGGGTCAGCTTGAACTGTATTATTCGATCTACCAGTTGCCGGATGATCGTATAGCAAACTACCAGACTCTGGTTATTGATCTGGTCCCGCATGATAAATTTCGCTATGGCTACCGTTATTGGGTTGATAAAAACACCGGTATGTTATTACGTTGTGATCTAGTCGCTGAGGATAAAAGAGTCGTCGAACAGATGATGTTTACCTCGCTGGAATATTTGCCGCATTCACCGGTATCATCGATAGACATGAAAGCGTTTGAGCATTATAAGCAACAGAATCTGGATGAGCCTGTTGTAGATGTAAAACAGGATACTTCCTTGCAGTGGACAGTAAAGGCACTGCCCAAAGGTTTTATGCTGACTCAGAGCATGTTGCGTTACTCTCACTCGTTAGTTAATGATGACGCTAGAAGAACCAGGGCTGCTACATCTGGTGTATTCTGATGGACTGGCTTCGGTTTCTGTTTTTATTAAAAAGAATGATGGTGCGGTAAAGCCTCTACAGGGTGTGTCATCAATGGGTGCAGTGAATGCTTACGGTAACTCAGTTGATGATTACTCTATCACCGTGGTTGGTGAGGTACCAATCATAACGGTACAGGCTATGGCGCAATCAGCTGCCAAAATAAAGTAAAATATTCAGATGATTGAGGAACAGGTTCAGGTTATTGAGGTTATCGATAATCAAATCGTACTGCAAGGTGAAACACAGTCTGCATGTGGCAGTTGCTCAGCCAATAAAGGCTGTGGTACCTCCGTTTTGTCCAAGGTTGTTGGCCGAAAATTCACCCATTTTCAGGTAGAAAATAATATTAATGCCGAGGTGGGTGATACCGTGATTGTTGGTATCTCTGAAGATGCTTTGCTCAAAGGTTCTCTGGTGATGTATGTTATCCCGATTCTGGGCATGCTGGTATTCGCCTTGTTGGCGGAACATTATCTGCAATCTACGATGGATTCCCGGGATCTGGCCATTGCAGTCAGCGGTATTTTTGGATTGGCAGGCGGTGCTTTAGTGTCTAGATGGTATTTTCAGCTGCAGTCAAACACACAAAGATTCACACCGGTAGTTCTGAGAAAAATCATACATCGTGGTAAACTCTGACTTTAGCCTTCAATCTACATCAATGGTTTCGTCAGGATGACAATAAATTACCGGCTTTGCCGGTTTTTTTCTGCCCATACTGGAAGATTAATTAGTGAATTGAGCCACTCACTGAAGGTTTATTGTGGTGACTGCTTATATCTTTGTCAGGTACTGTATTGAACTTCATTCTTTATTCGCGTAGTAATTGTCCTTTGTGTGAGGCAATGGAGGACGAATTGCGGCCGTTTATCGAGAAGTATGATATTACGGTAAGACGTCAATATATTGATAATGAGCCGGCTTTGCAGGCGACGTATGGGGATAAAGTGCCGGTATTGGCACTAGATGAAAAAATTATATGCCACTATTTTCTGGATACTGATGCTTTAAGTAAAGTACTAGTTGAATACATTAACGATCAAATTTAAAAAACCAGTTTAAGAAAACTAACTTAAGATAACCAATTCAGCTTAAAATTCATGAAGAATATTAGAAATTTTTCCATTATCGCGCACATTGATCACGGTAAATCGACGCTGGCAGATCGTTTGATTCAGTCATGTGAGGGCCTGGCTGACCGTGAGATGTCTGAGCAGGTACTGGATTCGATGGATATCGAACGTGAGCGCGGCATCACCATTAAAGCGCAAAGTGTTACTTTAAATTATAAAGCTGATGATGGTGAAATTTATCAGCTTAATTTTATCGATACTCCGGGCCATGTGGATTTTTCATACGAAGTTTCTCGTTCCCTGGCGGCTTGTGAGGGTGCTTTACTCATTGTAGATGCTTCTCAGGGTGTCGAAGCGCAAAGTGTTGCCAACTGTTATACCGCGATAGAGCAGGGTCTCGAAGTAGTTCCGGTACTTAATAAAATTGACCTGCCGGCGTCAGAACCTGAACGTGTCTGTGAAGAAATCGAAGAGGTTATCGGTATCGATGCTAGCCATGCCTTGCGCGTAAGTGCAAAAACCGGCGAAGGTGTTCATGAATTACTGGAGCAGATAGTTGCTGAGATTCCGCCACCAGAAGGCTCGCGAGATGCGCCGTTACAGGCACTAATTATTGATTCCTGGTTTGATTCATATGTTGGCGTCATCATTTTGGTTCGTGTCAAACAAGGCACGATAACACCGCGTAAAAAGATGATGGTGATGTCTTCAGGGAGAAGTTACCTGGTAGATAAAGTGGGTGTTTTTACACCTAAACGTGAGAGCCGTGAGAGCTTGTCAGCGGGTCAGGTTGGTTTTATTATTGCAAGTCTCAAAGAAATTGACTCGGCGAAAGTCGGTGATACCATCACCATGGCGGACAACCCTGCAAGCGAGGCGCTGGCAGGATTTAAAGAGGTTCAACCGCGGGTCTTTGCGGGTATGTTTCCGGTTAGCTCAGATGACTACAATGATTTCCGTGATTCACTCGATAAATTAACCTTAAACGATGCTTCGCTAAAATACGAACCAGAAAACTCTTCAGCCTTAGGTCTGGGTTTTCGAATTGGTTTTCTTGGCATGTTGCATATGGAGATCATTCAGGAACGCCTGGAACGTGAGTATGATTTAAATCTGATTACTACAGCGCCGACAGTTGTTTATGAGATCCTGGATACTAAGGGTGCCGTCTTCGAAATTCATAATCCGGCAGACTTGCCAGAAGTGAATCTCATTGAAGAACTACGTGAACCGATTATTACAACCCATATTCTGGTACCACAAGATTATGTGGGTAACGTGATAACGCTGTGTGTCGAAAAACGTGGTGTACAATTGAACATGCAATACATGGGTAAGCAGGTCTCATTAAATTACGAGATGCCACTGAGTGAAGTAGTGCTTGATTTCTTTGATCGCCTAAAGTCAGTCAGTCGTGGTTATGCTTCCTTCGATTACGAATTTGCTCGTTTTCAGGCGGCAGATCTGGTGAAGGTAGACATTCTCATTAATAGCGAACGCGTTGATGCTCTGTCAATAATCGCGCACCGTGATACAAGTAACAGGCGTGGACGTGATGTTGTAGAAAAAATGCGTGAATTAATCCCGCGCCAGATGTTTGATATTGCTATTCAGGCTGCGATTGGCCGTAATATCATTGCTCGTAGTACCGTTAAAGCGCTGCGTAAAAATGTAACTGCCAAATGTTATGGCGGTGACGTATCGCGTAAGCGAAAATTATTAGAAAAGCAGAAAGCCGGTAAAAAACGTATGAAACAGTTCGGCAAGGTAGAAATACCACAGGAAGCCTTTTTAGCCGTGCTGAAGGTAGATAGTTAAACGCTGGCTCTAAAGCTGGATTATTTGCAGATACCATCTAAGCTTTTATTTTAACTTTATATATTAATTAACAGTAGTGTTGTGATTTTGAAATGATTTTTGATTTTTCCTTTTATTTATTTGTGGCCGTCGCTTTTACCGGGGCTGTCTGGCTGGTAGATGTATTTTTTCTAAAACCTAAACGTAATGAAGTCGTGCAAAGCTCATCTCAGATCCATCAGGGTGTTGAGATTACTCGTAAAGGTAAAGAGCCGATTATTGTCGAGTATTCAAAATCGTTTTTCCCGGTACTACTTATCGTTTTCCTATTACGCGGTTTCATAGTTGAACCTTTTAGAATTCCATCGGGCTCGATGTTGCCCTCTTTATATATCGGCGACTTCATACTGGTAAACAAGTTTGCTTACGGCATTAGAATTCCCGTTCTGAATAAAAAGATTATTGAATTCAGTGAGCCCGAACGCGGTGATATCGTTGTTTTTCGTTACCCTCGTGACCCAAATCTGGACTATATTAAACGTATTATTGGGCTACCGGGTGATCACATCGCTTATTACAATAAAGTGCTTTACGTTAATGGCAAACCTGTTGCGAGAGATTTTGTTGACCAATATAAAGGACCAGGGCAAACCTTTGCCAATGAATATACTGAGAAACTAGAAGGTGCTGAACATTCTATTCTGTTGTTACCCGCCAGGCCAAATAATCTACAGGGAGAATATATTGTGCCAGAGGATACCTACTTTGCCATGGGTGATAATCGTGATAACAGTAACGATAGCCGTGTTTGGGGCCCTGTGCCAGAAGAAAATTTAGTCGGGAAAGCATTTATGATCTGGATGCATTATAGCGATGAATGGCATTTTGAACGCATCGGTAACGTAATACAATAGAACTCTCAACAACGGGGCGATAACTCAATGAATAAACTAAAGATGAAATCCTTAACTAATCTTCGATCAAATCAGCAAGGTTTGACCATGATCAGCTGGCTTGTAGTCATCGTTTTTCTGCTGTTCCAGGCTGTGATTGCGATGAATGTTTTTCCAGTCTACATGAATGATTCCAGTGTTAAATCCATTATGGAAGCGTTACCGACTGACCTTACTGCAAAAGATGCTTCCACTAAAGAACTGCAAACACTGGTGGCTAAACGTCTGAGGATGAACAATATTTACACGGTTAAACCTGAAAATATTAAAGTGAAAAAAGGTCGTGGAGAAAATATCGTTATCATTGATTACGAACCTCGAGGTAAGCTGATCGGTAATCTTGAATATATCGTGCATTTCGAACACGAAGCCAAAGTACCTTCACGTTAGTGCATCTGATATTGCTTTTAGAGTATTAACTATGGCGCAATCAAATGCCATCGATGCATTACTGAAAAAACTTAAATATACTTTTAACGATATTTCTTTGTTAGATGAGGCGCTGACTCATCGTAGTTACGCTGCCAAAAATAACGAACGACTTGAGTTTCTCGGCGATGGGATCTTAAACTTTGTTATTGCTCATGAGTTGTTTAAGTCATACCCTGATGTGCAGGAAGGTGACTTGAGTCGTCTTCGCGCGACATTGGTGAACAAAGATTCGCTTGCTGAGATTGCCGGTAAGCTAAAGTTAGGTGAGGTGATTAAACTAGGGTCAGGGGAGCTAAAAAGCGGTGGTTTTCGCCGGCCATCTATCCTGGCTGATGCGGTAGAAAGTATTCTTGGTGCCGTATATTGTGATGCTGGATTTGAGACCTGTCGCGCATTGATCGTGCGACTGTATGCCGACAGATTATCAAAAACAGCAGACCTGCAAAGCTTGAAAGATCCTAAAACACAATTGCAGGAACTGTTGCAATCACGCCATTTCTCCCTGCCAGATTATCTTGTTACAAAAATTTCAGGACAGGCCCACGCACAAATTTTTCATGTGCAATGCACAATTGAAAAAATGAAAATTGAAGTTACTGGTGAAGGAAAAAGCCGCCGTAAAGCAGAGCAGGTTGCTGCAGAAAAGGCTATTATGCTGGTTGCCGAAGCCTACAGGAAAAAAGTAATATGACTGAAAGTGCTCAACGTTGCGGTTATGTCGCCATTGTTGGAAGACCTAATGTAGGTAAATCGACTCTGCTCAACAGAATTCTTAATATGAAGTTGAGTATAACTTCTCGTAAACCTCAGACTACTCGTCACCAGATTCTCGGTGTGAAAACGGTAGAAAATATACAAACTATTTATGTCGATACCCCGGGTATCCACCAGCGTCGTGGCACGGCAATCAATAAATATATGAATCGTGCGGCTACTTCAGTATTGAACGATGTGGATGTTATTCTATTCGTGGTGCAGGTTAAAAGCTGGACCGAAGAAGATCAGGCGATTATAGAAAAATTAAAAACTGTCGACTGCCCGGTTTTGTTAGTGGTAAATAAAATGGACAAGCTGCCGAGCAAGGATGAATTGTTGCCATTAATGAGTAAGTTATCATCCTATTATAACTTTACGGAGGTTATTCCTGTTTCTGCAATCAATGGCATGAATGTCGACGTGCTCGAACAAAAGGTGACGGCCTTATTACCTGAAAATACGCATATTTATCCTGATGACCAGATCACAGACAGAAGTATGCGGTTCCTGTCTTCAGAAATTATTCGTGAGAAGTTGATTCGTGAGCTCGGTCAGGAATTACCATACACTTCCACGGTAGACATCGATAAGTATGTAGAAGATCCTGATATGGTCCGTATTCATGCCACCATATACGTAGAAAGCGCCGGTCAAAAAGCCATTATCATAGGTAAAAAAGGTGCAAGACTCAAAAGCATCGGCACTGCAGCACGTCAGGATATTAGTAAGATGGTAGATTCAAAAGTATATATCAATCTCTGGGTCAAAGTACGTGAGGGTTGGTCGAATGATGAGCGCTCGTTGCGCGGTTTGGGTTATGGCGAGTAATATCCTGTAAAAACTCATCTGTGGATTGAATTTTTCAATGAATGTCGTCAATACTCAGATAGCTTATATCTTGCACAAACGCGCTTACCGCGAAACCAGCAGCATCCTCGAAGTTTTAACCAGAGATTACGGCCGTGTGGCATTAATGGCTAAAGGTTGCCGTGGTGCGCGCTCTAAAACAGCAGGTAGCTTACTACTTTTTACACCATTGATTATTAGCTGGCAGGGTAAAGGCAGTCTGCCTTATCTTAAGAGCGTCGAGCGGGCGAACCTAAGAGCGCCTGTGCTGAAGGGAAAGTCATTGCTCTCTGCCATGTACGTCAATGAATTGATTATGTATCTGTTGCACAAAGATGATGTTCAGGAGACAGTTTTCGAGCACTATCACCACTGTTTGTATCATCTTGAAAACAGGGATGCATTGGAAATTAGCTTACGACAGTTTGAAGTTAAGTTGCTCGAATTACTGGGTTTTGGGCTCAATGTGCTGGTCGAAGCAGATACGGGTAAGGCGATTGATGCTGATGCACAGTATCGTTACCATCAGGAACATGGTCCTGTGATAAGCCATGAGACTCACTCGCATGCGCTGCCATTGGTCTCTGGTGGCTGCCTGCAGGCATTAGCAAACGAATCCTATCAAGAGCTGTCCGCTAATGCTCAATATCTTGCTGAACTGAAGCGCTTAATGCGTTTTGTTATCAATCACCACCTTGGTTATAAGGTACTGAAAAGTAGAGAGTTATTCAGGCCTGTAGGTGGTCGAGTCGAATCTGAATAGAAGAATAATTTTTGTAAATATCGCTGACTGTTGAAGTTCGCTGTTTTCCTTCTATGATTGTGTGAGAGTTTTCAATAACCTGCTTGAAGGTCACACTATGCCATCTGCTACACCCCACAAAATCGATGATTATGAATCACTGCTGGTCGCGCTACAAAATGTACTGGGTGTCGTAGTTCCCGAGTCGCAACGTAGTTGTTTAGTCGAACGTGTGGAGCCGTTGTTGTCAGATTATAAGCTCGAATCGCTGGCATCGCTCGCGCAGCGCTTACAGGATGATAAGGCTGAAGACATAAAGTCGTCCGTTCTGGAAGCTATATCGCAACGTCATTCGGGCTGGGCATTAAGTCCCGCTCTGTCAGATGTGCTGAAAAACTATATATTTTCGCAATTACCGGAGCAGGCAAAAATCCTGGTCGTTGGTAGTGGCCATGGGCAGTTAGCCTATGCTATTGCCATGCAGCTGGCAGAATATGAAAATCATAGCAATAATATCAAGCACGCAGAACTGTTCGCGGTTGATAGCTCGCAGAGTGCGATAAAATTCGCGCAACAAGCGACGTATGGTACTCAGGCGTTAACCGGTCTGAGTGAAGAGTACAAAAAGTTATATACTACCGTCAGCGGTGATACTGAACGTAGGACGATAAAAGACAAGATACGTCAGCGTGTTCATTTTAGTCAATGTGATCTAACAAAAAACTTTCAATCGATTGGCCAGGTGGATCTGATCATCTGCCCAGAAGTGCTTGTTTATTTCTCTAACGGAGTTAAGGCCAGTATCCTTAAACAATTTTCTACATTATTAAAAGCCGGCGGTATTTTGATCACCGGCAACAATCAGGCAATAACACCGTTGATGAAAGGGTTTGAACGTGTGGAGCACCCAGCAGGGGTGTTTTACCGGCAGAAGCACTAAGGAACCGCTGATTAAGTCGTGAATCGACGTCTTGCCAGCCAAAAGCGCTAGTTCAAGAACAACATCAAAAACCTTTCACCACAGAGGCACAGAGGGCACAGAGTTTTACTTTGTTAACTGCGCCTACGGCGCTGTTAACAATAGAAAGCTTTTCTCTGTGGTGAATCGCTTTTAAATTTTATGACTGTACAAAAAGGCTCTATTCGCCAGTTGGCAACCTTCCTAATATAATCAATTCAAAAAATCATGCTGCTCACAGCGCATATCTGACGATACAAACAGTTAATAAGACGGTCGTGTTATAAAGTATTCGGTAAAATGAGAAACTCATCTGGTACAGGTGTGGTTTCATCTTTGCCGTCATCCACCCATTTTAGTATGTCGTAATAACTTCGGATGTTCTCAACATATCTCACTGGTTCCCATCCGCGAGCGTAACCGTAGCGAGTTTGTTTATACCATTTACTTTGCGCAAGTAGTGGCAACGCCTGTTTAACATCTATCCACAGATTAGGATTTTTTTTGAGCTTACGCGTAATCAGCCGAGCATCCTGAAGGTGAGAATAACCCACATTGTAGGCGGCCATCGCCATCCAGTACCTGTCGGGTTCAGGGATGCCCGGATCCATACGCTCTATGATTTCTCTAAGATATTGTGTGCCACCAGAAATACTGGATGCTGGATCCCGTCGATTTTTAACCTTTAGATCTTTCGCTGTTTTCAGTGTGAGCATCATCAAACCTCTTACACCGGTAGGCGATACTGCATTGGGGTCCCAGTGTGACTCCTGGTACCCCATGGCTGCAGTCAGGCGCCAGTCAAGATCATTCATGGTAGCGGCTTCTTCAAAAAATGACTGAAATGCTGGTAACCTGGTTTCGATATGACGCAAAAATATCTTTGTGCCGACATAGTCAAAATCTTCGACGTGACCATAATTACGCTCTATCAAACGTGTGAGTTCGCCGTTCTCTTTTATTTTTTTAAAAAACTTCTTAACCTCGATGAGTAGGCTGTCATCATCGGTTTTAGGCATCGCCCAGGCCAGCTGCTGAGGGCTACTAATGTCAAAAGCAACACGTAAGTTGATCAGGAAACGCTGGCTTAATAACAGTTCGTTGGAGTCTGCGATGGTGTATTCGATGATATTATCGGAAACCATCTGCAACAGTTCTTCGCTGCTGAGTTCAGGGCTGGATTTCCAGCTCAGATCATCATTGCTGTCTGCCAGGTCGTGTAACCTTTCTTCATGGCTGGAGTTCGCGACGACTTCGAGACCGCCATCAAGCCTGGATAAACTTTTCGGCCGTCTATTGTCTCTGTTATAAACCAGTTGTTCAGTGATTTCCTGATAGGCGGGGCCGAAGCGAAATTTTTTCTCACGTTCTTTGGTGATGGTTAGCCCTGCGGCTGCTATGTGTGCTGTGTTCTCTGAAAGATGCTTGAGTAAATCATCCAGTGACTCAGGTACTAGCAATGTCAGTTTTACACCTAATTCATCAGCAAACATTTTAACCATTTCAAATTCGAGGCCAGCGGGCCCGTCTGCGTCCTCATAATAGGTGGTTGGACTGTTTCGCGTGACCACGACTAGTTGACCACTGTTCTTGATTTGCTCGAGCAGTGATGCGCTGCTGAGTTTTGGCAGATAGTTAAAGGCAAATATAATACTCGCTATAACCAGAACGAGTGAAAGGAACAGAGGGCGACAAAGAGACTTATTAATTTCGATGACTAAGACTCCGCTATATGATGAGTTGCTGCTTTGATGGTGGTGTCCATAGGTATCAGTGAAACTATATCAAATTATAGGTGCTTTCCAAGATTTAGTACGTCGAAAATTGCATTACATAATGAACTTAGTTCATGTCTTTTAATTATATAAGGTGGCATCAGATAAATGAGTTTACCAAAAGGCCGAATCCAGACACCGGTATCAACAAAGGCCTGTTGAATTTTCGACATGTTGACAGGCTGTTTTAGTTCTACGACGCCCATTGCACCCAGAACGCGAACATCAGCAACATCATCAAACTGCCTGCATGGTTCGAGTTCGATCATTAATTGTTGTTCAATTTTATGAATGTTTTTTTGCCAATCACCACTTAGTAATAAGTTAATACTCTCTAAAGCTACTGAGCAGGCTAAAGGGTTTCCCATGAATGTGGGGCCATGCATAAATGCGTGTGGTGGGTTGGTGCTGATAACGTCACTGATGGTTTTTGTGCATAGTGTCGCAGCGAGTGTCATATAGCCACCGGTTAATGATTTTCCAAGACACATGATGTCGGGTGAAATATTTGCATGTTCACAGGCAAATAACTTACCGCTACGTCCAAAACCAGTGGCGATCTCATCGGCGATTAACAGCACATCATAGTGATCGCATAGGTCCTTTGCCTGTTTCAAATAATCAGCAGAGTAAAATTTCATGCCACCAGCGCCTTGAACAATCGGCTCGAGTATGAGCGCTGCGACTGACTGGTTATGTTGCTTTAGAAGAGCGGTTAAATCAGCAAGTTGCTCAGTGTTACAGGGCTCGCCAAAGCGGCAGTCAGGGGAGGGTGCAAAATAGTTTTTAGTCAGTATGTCAGCAAACAGAGTGTGCATACCTGTAACCGGGTCACAAACAGACATCGCACCCAGCGTATCGCCGTGATAACCGTTTCTTAGGCTGATGAATTTTTGTTTGCCAGGTTTTTGTTTGGCTTGCCAGTATTGCACCGCCATCTTCATCGCAACTTCGACAGCGACCGAACCAGAATCAACAAGGAAAACTGTTTGCAGTTTTTCAGGGGTGATTTCAACCAGTTTTTTGCATAGCTTAGCTGCAGGTGCATGCGTTAATCCGCCAAACATGATATGCGCCATATCAGTAAGTTGCTGTGTAATGGCCTGGTTTAATGTCGGGCACGTTATAACCATGAATAGCGCACCACCAGGAAGACATGCCATCGATAAGCTGTCGGCCATCTTCGAGTGTGATGGTGCTGCCAGCGGCAGATTTTACAGCGAAAATCGGGGCTTCAGAATGTGTTGAACTGTATGGGTGCCAGACATGGTTTTTGTCTATTTCAAGTGTTGTGCTGGGGTGTATCTGTTTCATTCGTTTATTGTACAGGGTTTGTCAAAAGTCACTCTCGCAGATAATTTTAACCTACTAGCTTTTTCCAGATGCCAAAAAAAGCCCCTTTCGGGGCTAGGTCATTGGCAGAGAGGAAGGGATTCGAACCCTCGAAACCTTGCGGTTTACACACTTTCCAGGCGTGCGCCTTCAGCCACTCGGCCACCTCTCTATAACTTTGTTGTGTTTTTTTACTAAATATTTGTGTATTCCTATGAGCCAAGGCGCACGCCGCGTGCTCGTTACTCGGTGCGTCCTACACCTCGGCCTGCCGGCCATTATCGAAAAAACGTCGATAATGTTCAAAATCGTTCCGAACGATTTTAGTCAGCCACTCGGCCACCTCTCTATAACTTTGTTGTGTTTTTTTACTAAATATTTGTGTATTCCTATGAGCCAAGGCGCACGCCGCGTGCTCGTTACTCGGTGCGTCCTACACCTCGGCCTGCCGGCCATTATCGAAAAAACGTCGATAATGTTTCAAAATCGTTACGAACGATTTAAGTCAGCCACGCTGATACCGTTGATTTTAATCTTCTGCGTTATATAGTTTTTCTAAAATTTCTTTTGCGCCACGCGATAGTAAATCATCAGCCAGTTTTATGCCAAGTTGCTCGCCTTCGCTACGGTGGCCACTGATATCTCCCTGGACTATTTTACTGCCGTCAGGTTCGCCGACCAGTGCCTGTAAGTGCAGGGTGTCGCCATCTAACATGGCGTAACTTGCAATCGGTACCTGGCAGCCACCTTCGAGGCGTTTATTTAAGGCGCGCTCGGCGATGATGCGGTCTGCGGTGTCATCATGGTTTAATACAGATATCAGGTTTAGTGTTTCTTCATCGCCTTCACGAGCTTCCAGGCCGACTGCGCCCTGGCCTACAGCGGGTAATATCCATGAGGATGAAATGCGCTGCTTGATGCGATTAGCCATGTCCAGTCGTACCAGGCCGGCGCAGGCGAGGATGATGGCGTCGTAGTCACCATTATCCAGTTTTTGTAACCGGGAATTCACATTGCCGCGTAAATCTTTAATTATGAGATCAGGACGTTTGCTTAACAACTGGCTTTTTCTGCGCAAGCTGCAGGTGCCAACAACGGAGCCTTCGGGCAGGCTTTGTATGGAACTGAACTGGTTTGATACAAAAGCGTCGCAGGCTTCTTCACGCTCCAGGATAGTTGATAGAAACAGGCCTTCCGGAAAGTCCATCGGCACATCCTTAATGGAATGGGCAGCGATGTCTGCTTTGCCTTCAAGCAGAGCTGTTTCCAGTTCTTTGACGAATAGACCTTTGCCGCCGATTTTGGATAGCGGTGTATCCAGGATTTTGTCACCCTTGGTGGTGAAGGTGATCAGCTCGACTTTAAGACCTTCATGGGCCTGTTCTAAACAGGCTTTTACATGTTCGGCCTGCCACATGGCTAGTGGGCTTTTTCGGGTGGCTATACGTAGGCTTGATTTCATCAATGTGAGGCAGATACTTGCCAATCTGGAAAAAATAAAGGCATATTATACTTTAATTAGAGGTCTTTGGAGACCTGTCATTCGTGTTTCGCTGGTTTTTTGATTAATGACTCTCAAGGAATGACAAACGAGGCGTTTTTTTATGTATAATGCGCGGCGTTATGGTGACCTGTTCTGGTTCCCTCGCGACGATAAACTGTGAACTCCGCCAGGTCCGGAAGGAAGCAACGGTAACAGTGATCTCGGGTGCCGAGGTGTAGCTGGGGCAGGTTGCCACCTTATTTTCTGTATTTTTCATTTCCAGCTGTAACCGAACTGCATTCTTCGTTAGACTCTACCGATGATTTTATTATTTGACTGTGCGATTCTTTCTGTGAGTTATCTGTCGTGAGCTATCAAGTCCTGGCACGAAAGTGGCGGCCGCAAAATTTTCAGGAGCTGGTCGGGCAGGAGCATGTGCAGCGTGCGCTGGTTAATGCCTTAAATGATGATCGCCTGCATCATGCCTATCTGTTTACAGGTACCCGCGGTGTGGGTAAAACCACTATCGCCCGTATCTTCTCAAAGTCGTTAAATTGTGAGACCGGGATCACCTCGACGCCCTGCGGTGTCTGTTCCAGTTGTGTCGAGATAGCGGAAGGCCGTTATATTGATCTGATCGAAGTCGATGCCGCCTCGCGCACGGGTGTCGATGATACTCGCGACCTTCTGGAAAATGTGCAATATGCGCCGACACGCGGCCGTTATAAAGTGTACCTGATCGACGAAGTTCATATGTTTTCGAAAAGCAGCTTTAATGCGCTGCTAAAAACACTGGAAGAACCGCCGCCCCACGTAAAGTTTTTACTGGCAACCACTGACCCGCAGAAACTACCGGTGACTATCCTGTCTCGTTGCCTGCAGTTTAATCTGAAACGCTTGCCGGTCAGTTTGATTATCAGCCATCTGCAACATATCTTGAACGAAGAAAAAGTTGAACATAATGTCACTGCCTTACAGCTAATTGCTGAAGCGGCTGATGGCAGTATGCGTGATGCCCTGAGTCTGCTCGATCAGGCACTGGCTTTTGGTGGTGGTTCGGTTCAGGAGCAGGAAGTCCGCGATATGCTGGGCAGCGTATCGCGTGATAAAGTTATCAACATGCTCACAGCCGTGTTACAGCGTGATGCAGAAAAAACCATGGCGGTGGTCGCCGATCTGGCGGAACTGTCGCCGGACTTTGAAAATGTGCTTGCCGAACTTTTAAGTCTGTTACACCACATGAGTCTGGCGAAGACGGTGCCAGAAGCGCTTGATGAATTTGTTAGCGCGCGAGCTGAGCTCCTCAAATTGAGCGAGCAGGTATCTGCTGAAGACCTGCACCTGTTTTATCAGATCGCATTGATCGGGCGGCGTGATCTGTCGTTATCGCCTGATGCGAGAAATGGATTTGAGATGATCCTGTTGCGTATGCTGGCTTTTCGCCCTGCTGGCGTCGATGCTGGAACTACCATACGAAAAAATAATCAGGACGGGGCTCAGCCAGTAAAGCCGCAGGCCCAACCGACGCCACAAGCCCGTTCGCGTGAGAATCAAAATAAGCGTCCTGCCATCATGAGAAACCAGGTGGCTGATGAACAGGTTTCGCCACCGATAAATAATGCTGTTGCGGAAGGTCGCGCTATGCCACCCGAGATGGTACATGATGAGCAGCAGGAAACGTCAGTGGCTGCAGAACAGATAAGCCAGCCTCAAAAGAACACAGCTGTATCGAATCCATCACACACCGCTTCATCTGCCGCTGCAGGCGACTGGCGTGAAGTGGTGAATGCGCTGGGTCTTGGTGGGCTGGTGAAACAACTGGCGATTAATTGCACGATGCAGCAGCGCGATGGTTGTCGCATCTTGTTGCAAATACAGAGCGGACACAGTAATTTAATAAATCCAAAAGCTAAGCAACGCTTGCAGCAGGCATTGGGTGAGTATTTTAATATTGATGCGCAGCTGGAAATCAAAGTGGTCAATCAGGTCGAAAGTGAATCACCGGCACAGACCACGAAACGTGAAGCAGATCAGCGTCAGCAGCAAGCGGTAACATCGATCAATGAGGATGGTTTTACACAGGCCTTAAAAGAGCATTTTAATGCCGAAATTATTCCAGGGTCAGTGAAACCAGTTTTGTAGAAAATTGTATTAAAGATAATAAAGAGAAAGAGGTCGTTATGAAAGGTGGAATGGGTAACATGATGAAGCAGGCGCAGAAAATGCAGGAAGATATGCAAAAAGCGCAGCAGGAAATCGCTAATATGGAAGTTGAAGGTCAGGCAGGTGGCGGCATGGTAAAGGTTTTGATGAACGGTCGTCATGAGTTACGCCGTGTCAATA
The DNA here is from genome assembly GCA_963792545.1 of uncultured Gammaproteobacteria bacterium. GTDB lineage: Bacteria > Pseudomonadota > Gammaproteobacteria > SZUA-229 > SZUA-229. The sequence goes on from CAWBXM010000077.1 coordinate 24,581, forward strand.
TAGATGAAAGTCTTATGAAAGATGATAAGGAGATGATCGAAGATCTACTGGCTGCAGCAGTGAATGATGCGGTGAGAAAAATAGAGCAGGAATCTTCATCAAAAATGTCTGGTTTAACCGCGGGTCTTAATCTACCTGGCGGCATGAAATTACCCTTTTAGTGCGGCTGTAAGTGTCACCTTTACTTCAGCAACTAATCGATGCATTAGTATGTCTACCTGGTGTTGGTCCAAAGTCTGCGCAACGCATGGCTTTTTATTTGCTGGAACGTGACACTGACGGCGCAAAAAAATTGTCAGCAGCATTGGCAGAAGCGGTCGAAAAAATTGGTCATTGCACGATGTGTCGAACATTGAGTGAAACTGATCTGTGTGAGAT
>CAWBXM010000078.1:0-4038 GCA_963792545.1 uncultured Gammaproteobacteria bacterium
CGAACTCTATAAAGGCCTGTTGAAAAAGTATCCACTGTTCGAGCGTAATGATCAGGTACTTTATCAGTTGTCACGTGCTTATGAGGATACGGGGCAGATAGATATCGCAATGCAGACGCTAGAACAGCTGATCAAACGTTATCCGAAGTCACGACATATAGACGAGGCACAGTTTCGTCGCGCAGAATATTTCTTTACTCGTAAAAAATACCTTGATTCAGAAGAGTCATATCAGGCCGTTATCAATTCAGGTGAAGGTTCGGAGTTTTATGAGTTGGCACTGTATAAGCAAGGTTGGGCTTTTTTCAAGCAGGATATGTATGAAGAGGCGTTACACGACTACCTGGCGATGCTGGATTATAAAGTTGATAATGGTTATGAGCTGGAGAGTGTAGAAAACAAGATTGAGAAGAAGCGTATCGATGATACATTTCGTGTTATCAGTTTAAGCTTTTCTTATCTGGGCGGTGCTGACTCAATCGTTGAATATTTTGATAAACATGGTCATCGAACGTATGAGGCGAGTATATATAGTCACCTTGGTGAATATTATCTGACCAAGCGTCGTTACGCTGATGCAGCATCGTCCTATGAAGCGTATATCGGGCGCAACCCTATTTCAAAAGAATCACCCTATTTTAATATACGGGTTATTGAAATATATAAACAGGGCGGTTTTCCAAAACTGGTCGTGGATTCAAAAAAGGAATTTTCAAAAACATATAGTCTGCAATCAAACTACTGGACGTTTTATGACATCAATGCAACACCGACAGTTTTAGCTTTTTTGAAATCAAATCTTATCGACCTGGCGAATCATTATCATGCGTTGTATCAGGATCCGCGATTAAGAAAACAAAAAGAAGAAAGTTATAAAGAAGCTATTTTCTGGTATCGAGAATACCTGTCGTCCTTCCCTGAAGAAAAAGAAGCGCCGAAACTTAATAACCAGTTAGCGGGGCTGCTGTTAGAGCATAAAGATTACCTTGACGCAGCAGCGGAGTATGAGCGAACAGCATATAATTATCCGACACATGAGGATTCTGCAAGCGCAGGTTATGCGGCAGTGTACGCTTATCGAGAACATCTGAAAGTAGCTAGCCAGTCACAGAGAAATATAATCAAGCGTGAGATCATCCGTAGCTCACTCAAATTTGCTGACTATTACCCGACTCATAAACATGCGGCCGTTGTATTAGTGGCAGCGGTCGACGATCTATACGCGTTAGAAGATTATGAGAAGGCGATTACTTATGGACGTCGAGTTATCAAGGTTTATCCAGATGCAGATAAGAAACTTTTACGTTCAGCATGGATGGTTGTGGCACATGCTTCATTTGACATAACAAATTATAAAGATGCAGAAGTAGCTTATACGCAGACGTTGGCACTGACAGATAAAAAAGATAAAAGTTACAATTCACTGACTGAAAACCTGGCGGCTTCTGTCTATAAGCAAGGTGAGCAGGCGCGTAAGCTAGGTGATCATAAAGTTGCAGCGGAACATTTTTTACGTGTCGGAAAAGTAGCGCCGGATTCAAAAATTCGACCGACGGCAGAATATGATGCGGCAGCATCTCTGATGTTGCTTAAGCAGTGGGGTGAAGTTGCGATAGTTCTGGAAGGCTTTAGGAAGCGTTATCCGGATGACAAATTAAACAATGACATAACCAGGAAACTGGCAGTAGTCTACAAGGAAGATGGCAAGTATCTAAAGTCTGCTGCCGAGTTTGAGCGCATCGAGAAAGAAAATCCTAAAGACGACGCACTCAGGCGCGAAGCATTAAATCAGGCTGCTGAACTATATGAGAAAGCTGAAGTGAAAGCTAAAGCCATGCTGGTCTATCTTAAGCTGGTGAAATATTTTCCTGAACCGATCGACGATTCAATCGAAGTCAGGCAGAAGATGGCGGATATATACCTGGCGGATGGTAAGCGCAAAAAGTATATCGCTGAACTTAATAAGATTGTCGATACTGATGCAACTGGCGGTAATGGTCGAACAGATCGCACTAAATTTCTTGCAGCTAAAGCCGCATTGGTACTGGCGCAGCCAAAACTTGACGCATTTGAAAAAGTTGCACTGGTCAAACCATTTAAAAAGAACCTGAAGAAAAAGAAAGCACGTATGCGCAGTGCCATCGATACATATTCCAAACTGGTTGATTACCAGGTAGGTGAGGTGACTGCGGCGGCTACGTATTATATTGCGGAAATATATTATGGCTTCAATGTGGCTTTGGTCGAGTCTGAACGGCCTACGAACTTAAATGATGAGGAGCTCGAACAATACGAGCTTGTGATTGAAGAGCAGGCATACCCATTCGAAGAAAAAGCTATAGATGTGCACGAGAAAAATACGGAGCTGCTTGATGTAGGAGTCTATAACGAATGGGTGGATAAAAGTATTGCGCGGCTAGCAATTCTTTTGCCTGCTCGTTACGCTAAAACTGAACAAGATAGTACTATTATCAGCATGATTCAGCCCAGGCCTGTCGCTAAAGAAAGTTTAAAGAAAAAAATAAATGGTGTAGATAAAAAACAGGAAGTTGAGAAGCAGGGTACGGATCAGCAGTCTACAGAAAAGCGGTCTATAGAAAAACAGGTTCCGGCGCAGATGGATTCAGATAAAACACATGCTCAACCAGCCACGGTTGGTGGCTGATATGTTGTACCTGGATAAAACAGGAAGATCTATCATGATAAGAGTTTTGAGAAAAATTTTAATGGTCTTCATGGTTGCGGCCCTATCTTCCTGTGCCGATATTGGTGGAGGGGTAAAAGAGGCGGCTGATGTCAAAACTGATATCACAACCACGTCCAGCAAAAATGTTTATGTCGATGTGGATCCTGATGTTGATTTTGATTTCATGAGTGCTATAAAGTTGATGCAGGGCGAGAAGTACGCGCAAGCAATCTCTGTTTTAAATTCTGTGATCGAACGTGAAAAACGTTTACCAGCACCATATGTCAATATCGCTATTGCATATAATAAGTTAGGTGATATTAAAGCAGCGGAAGAAAACCTGATCAGTGCATTAAAACTGGATATCGGTCAGCCGGTCGCAAATAATGAACTAGGTTTATTGTACCGTAAGCAAGGCAGATTTAAGGCTGCACGTACTGCGTATGAGAACGCGTTGAAAGAGCATCCTGATTATCTGCCTGCAATAAGAAATCTGGGTGTTCTATGTGATATCTACATCCATGATTATGATTGTGCCTTGCAGCAGTACGAAAACTACCTTGATCTGAGACCAGACGAAAAAGCAGTCGTTATCTGGGTGGCTGACGTAAAACAACGATTAGGTAAATAGTTTTATTTCGGTGATCAGTGATGAATCGAATAATTTACATTTATATGCGCGGCATTCGTGTAATACATTAACGGTAGACTATAATCGTTGTAGGTGATGACATTATGAAATTGAAAGTTGTAGCTAATATGGTTTTATTATGTCTCGCGCTGCAAATTCTGGCGTTAAAAGTTGCTCATGCTGAAAAAGATGGTTCCACTTCTGAAGCAAAAGAATTATCCGGTATTTCGATTATCGGTAATAAAGAAGCGCCAAAATCTCTGTATATTGTGCCCTGGCAGAATTCGGAGGTGGGCGTAGCGACCAGCTTAAACTCAGGGTTATTAGATGACAGTATGCGCTCTGTCGATAAAGATGTGTTTTTGCGCGAACTTGATTTTTATGAATTGAGTAGCGGTAAAAAAACGCAATAAACAATTACAATAAATTATGATTTTAAAGATGAGGAGTACATGATGGATACCATCCAGAATATTGTGCAATTTTTCCAGACGGGTGGTACTTTTATGTACCCGATATTAATCGTATTTGCTTTTGGTGTAGCGATATGTATCGAGCGATACATTAAACTGTCCGGTGTCGGCAGAGCAAATAAAAATGTTTGGGATCGGGTGCATCCTTTGCTAGATGAAGGCAGTTTTGATGCGGCTCGTGATTCTATAGAGAGCGATGAGTCTGCTATTGCCAACCTGTTAAATATGGGTCTGGAGCGACAGGGTTC
>CAWBXM010000079.1:0-13410 GCA_963792545.1 uncultured Gammaproteobacteria bacterium
CCAGGATCGCTTGGCCCGGCCGGTGTCCATCCGGCCGGGCCAGGTCATCCACTTGCAGCTCCCCCGAGGTGATTGGCAGGCGCCGGCCCAATAATGAGCGCATGATGAGACGCGGCAGATTCATGGTTTTTGTCCTTTTCGCTGGAGGCGGTCTGCCTTTCGATCTGGTGTGCGAGAGCGCCTCCATTTTGTGGTCGCAGATGCGGAACTGGTATATCATGGTGTCTGTTCTGGATGAGTTGAGGTGGGGACAGTCGCCTCTGAGGAGCCTCCCGCCCGGTTCAACTGAGATGAAACAGACCCATATCATTGTACCATTTAAGGCAGGGAGCGCCACCAGGTTGGTGACCCTCCGGCGAATCTACACTTAGAATCCAGGCTTTTCCAACCGGCCGAGATCGTGATTTCGCCGGATCACTTACCTAAAGGAGACCAAAAGCCTGGCTTTTCGGCCGCCAGAATTCCGGGAGGGTAGTCATTTGGAGGAGGGTGTCGAGATGGGTGCAAATAACGATCGACTTGACTGGTACCTGGATGCGGGGCTGGGCCTGTTCGTCCATTGGGGGCCCATTGCAGCGCCGGCTGATTTTTTAGCAGTAGTCTCGCATTGCACTGACATGATTATGTATTCCTGTTCGGCTTCAAACGCTCTAATAAATCCTTGACGCGTTTTTTAATAATATCACGACTGGCGCGAAACACGGCCATGATCTGTTCTTCACTGCCCTGCACTTTTCCTGGGTCATCCAGTGTGGCCAGTGTTCTTTATTTGTACCGGCAGGCAGCACCGGGCAATGCTCGTCAGCATGGCCGCATACTGTTATTACAAGATCGGCCTTGTGCAGCATTTCATCGTTAACTTTGGTTGATTCCTGGTTGGAAATATCCAACCCAATCTCTTTCATTACGCCGATAGCACACGGATTTTTGCCATGCGTTCTATGCCGGCAGACTGGATTTCGAATAATGGTCGGCCGAGATATTTTCCCCGGCCCTCAGCCATCTGTGATCGGCATGAATTACCGGTACATAAAAACAAAATATTAAAGGGTTTGTTCATCATGATTTACCTGGAGAATTTATCTGGCCACATCTATTCAGGCGCAACACATTTGTCCAGGACGATCGGCCATGTTGTCGAGTATTCTTTTATCGGAAATAAAAGGTTCTGTGTTACGCACACCATTGAGTGTGGTTTGTAGAATGTCTAGCGCCCAGGCCTGTAGATCAGGATTGATACGGTAATTCATCCAGGTGCCGTTACGTCTGGCAACTAACACACCGGCTTCACGCAGATGCGCCAGGTGGCGTGAGATCTTTGGTTGGGACAGGTTGAGAGTGTGGGTCAGTTCGCAGACGCATAACTCGCCTTCCGCCTGCATCAATAACAGGCAGCGTAATCGGGTACTGTCTGCCAGCATTTTAAAAAAAGTATCAGTTTCGTTTAGCATGGCCAAAATATACGCTTAAACATATATATGGTCAAACATATATAAGTCGAGAGCTTAAAGATTACTCCGCAAGCCTGCCTTTTATTGTTTGCCATCATTACCGGCTTTGGCCAGTAAATAATCCAGCTGGTGATGGCTAAGTATGCGTTTGAGAAAAGCAAACAGATAGGTGGGAAAAGTGACGGCATAACGCGCTTTGGGCTTTTTTGCTTCCAGAGCATGGATAACACGTTTTAGTACGGCTTCCGGTGGCAGAGTAAAAGGTGCTGCTGGACCTTCTTTGTTTAAGCGTTCCAGCACGCCGTGGTATTTCGCTCGATGCACACTGTCTTCAATATTGATATGTTGTTGCAGCGCTTTTACTGCATTCGCCCGAAACTGACTGATGATGGGGCCGGGTTCGATCAGGCTGATATATATATTGGTATTGGCTAACTCCAGGCGTAATGTGTCGCTCAGACCTTCGATAGCAAATTTACTGGCATTGTAGGCGCCGCGAAACGGCATCGCGACAAAACCCAGTACTGAGCTGTTCTGGATGATGCGGCCATGACTTTGTTGACGCATGACCGGGATTACCAGGTTGGTGAGTTCCAGCCAGCCAAAAACATTGGTTTCGAACTGGTACTTCAGGTTATCCCGCGTTAGATCTTCAACCGCACCTGGTAGACCAAAGGCGCCATTATTGAATAATGCATATAACTTACCCTCGGTTAATAACATGATTTCTTTGAATGCCTGTTGGATGGATTCACTGTCGGCAAGATCCAGCTGCAGGCTGTCGAAACCCTCGTTGCTGAGTTGCTCGACGCTTTCCTTGCGCCTGGCGGTAGCGATCACACGATAGCCGCGTTGCCTTAGACCTTGTGCCACACAATAACCGATGCCGCTGGAGCAACCGGTGATGAGGATATTTTTTTGTTGTTTGTCTGTTACTGCATTCATATCGTGATTTTACTGTATTCTCAAGAAATATATGGGTGTTGCTGAGATTAGGCCTCGGCATATATAATCACGCGCCTGCTAGTTTTTTGTTACAGGATTCTTGGTTGTTTTTTTAAATTATTATGGTGACTATCTAATGCCGTTTTATGAATATCAATGTGCAAAGTGTGGGCATGAAGAAGAAGTTTTGCAGAAAGTTAGTGATAAACCGCTAAAGAAATGCCCTGCTTGTGGAAAATTAACCATGAAGAAGAAAGTTACAGCAGCAGCTTTTCGTTTGAAAGGCAGTGGCTGGTATGAAACCGACTTCAAATCTGGTGATAAAAAGAATGTAGCCGGCGATAAAAAGACAGAAACTAAAGTGAGTGCTGATGCAAAACCAGCAAGCAAGAAAAAAGCGACAGCGGATTCGACTAAAGCCAGGAAAGTTAAAAGCTGAAGGTCAAAAGTTAAAAGAGTTAGAATAAAAAACCTGTAACTTTCAACTTATAACTTATAACTCTTCTCTAAATACGATAATATTAAGGGCACCTCTATTAATTGCTTGTGCCCTCTGGTTTTACGACCAGTTCAGAATCAAGGCGCGCTTTTGAAGCCATGCCCACATTAATACACATGGGCCTGTCGAAAAAGCGCAACGCAGAGTCTGGACTGGTCGTAAAGCCCCGTAGGGCGCGGCCTGAAGCATGCATCTGCTGCGTTGTGAACCTTGAGAATGGAATAACCATTCTGCTGCGGCTCACGCCTTGCAGCTGCATGCTTCAGGTCACGCAGAGGACATAAGCAATTAATAGAGGTGCCCTTATCGTTTAACTCAATGGGATAGCCTGTAAAAGCTGTTCCACACAACCTACTGGATTAACACATGCGCAGTCATTATTGCGGACAAGTAACTGAAAAACTCCTGGATCAGGAAGTCACCCTGTGTGGCTGGGTCAATCGTCGTCGTGACCACGGCGGTGTTATTTTTATTGATCTGCGTGATCGTGAAGGTCTGGTGCAGGTGGTTTTTGACCCTGACCGTGCTGAGATTTTCGAAATTGCTGAACGCGTGCGTAATGAATATGTCCTGCGTATTACCGGTCGAGTGCGTTTACGTCCGGAAGGAAGTGCTAATCCGGAGTTGACCTCAGGTCAGATCGAGATCCTTGGTCTGCAGCTGGAGGTTTTAAATGCTTCAGAAACACCGCCATTCCAGCTGGATGATGTCGGTGTCCATGAAGACCTGCGTCTGCAGTATCGCTATATTGATCTGCGCCGTGATGAGATGCAAAAACGTATGCGTATGCGCAGCCAGGTGACACGTTATATCCGTAATCATCTGGAAGACGAAGGTTTCTGGGATATCGAAACACCGATGCTCACCAAAGCGACACCGGAAGGCGCGCGTGATTACCTGGTACCATCACGTACCCATCCAGGCAATTTTTTTGCATTACCGCAATCCCCGCAGCTATTTAAGCAGTTATTGATGATGTCCGGTATGGACCGTTATTACCAGATCGTGCGTTGTTTCCGTGATGAAGACTTACGTGCTGACCGCCAGCCGGAATTTACCCAGGTGGATATCGAAACCACTTTCATGGATGAAGATGCCGTAATGCAGGCGATGGAAGTGATGATCCGTGGCCTGTTTAAATCTGTGCTCGATGTCGAGTTACCTGACCCGTTCCCACGCATGGATCATAGTGAAGCGATGTCGCGTTATGGTTCGGATAAACCGGACCTGCGAATATCGATGGAGTTAGTCGACCTTGCCGAGATCATGAAGGACGTCGAGTTTAAAGTTTTCTCTGGCCCGGCCAACGATCCAGAAGGCCGCATCGTGGTGCTCCGTGTGCCGGGTGGCGCACAACTGTCGCGCAAGCAGATCGATCAATACACCGAGTTCGTCGGCCGTTACGGTGCAAAAGGACTGGCGTGGATTAAGGTCAATGATGTTGCCGGCGGCCGTGAAGGTTTACAGTCACCTATCGTGAAGTTTTTACCTGATGAGGTGCTGACGGCTATCCTGGAAACCACAGCAACTGAGTCAGGTGATCTTTTATTCTTTGGTGCCGGTGATGCCAATACGGTTAACGAATCTATTGGTGCATTACGTGTACAACTGGGGCATGATCTAGACATGGTAGATGATTCGTGGCAACCGATGTGGGTGATTAATTTCCCCATGTTTGAGAAGAATAGTGAAGGTGACTGGACGGCACTGCATCACCCGTTTACTGCGCCATCAGTTGACTCTGTTGAAGCATTTAAGGCAAACCCAGGTGCGGCGCTGTCGCGTGCATACGACATGGTGCTCAACGGCACTGAATTAGGTGGTGGCTCAGAGCGTATCTATAAGATGGATATGCAAAATGCGGTGTTTGATATTCTGGGTATCTCTCAGCAAGAAGCCGAAGAGAAGTTTGGCTTTTTGATAACCGCGCTTAAATACGGCTGCCCACCACACGCAGGCCTGGCATTTGGTCTTGATCGACTGGTTATGCTGATGACTGGTGCGACTTCTATCCGTGACGTGATGGCATTTCCAAAAACTCAGTCGGCGGCCTGTCCGTTGACCTCTGCTCCGGCAGAAGTTACAACTAAACAGTTACGTGAATTAAATTTACAGCTACGTAAAGTAGTAAAAGCTGAAGCAAGCGAATAAGCAATGAGCGCAGCGATACAACCATATACCTTGCTCGATGACGAAGAGTGTGAGTTACGTATCCTGCGCGCTCGCGAGACACTGGGTGAACGGCTGGTTATTCTCGGTCACCATTACCAGCGTGATGAGGTTTTTCGTCATGCCGATTTTACCGGTGATTCATTAAAGTTATCTCGTCAGGCCGCAGCGTCTAAAGCCGACTATATTGTTTTTTGTGGCGTGCATTTTATGGCGGAAGTGGCGGATATTCTGTCTCGCCCTGAGCAGGTTTCTATCTTGCCTGACCTGTCTGCCGGGTGCGCCATGGCAGATATGGCCAACCTGCAAAATGTCGAACGTGCCTGGCAGGAATTAGCTGAAGTATTAGATCCGGATGAGTGTATAACGCCGGTGACTTATATCAATTCAGCGGCTGATCTGAAGGGTTTTTGTGGTGAACACGGCGGCATTGTCTGTACTTCGACCAATGCCCGCCATGTTCTCGACTGGTGTTTTCAACAACGTGAAAAAGTGCTATTTTTTCCTGACCAGCACCTTGGTCGTAACACCGGTTTTACCATGGATATTCCGCTGGCTGAAATGGTGGTGTGGGACTACGATAAACCGCTGGGTGGATTAACCGTTGAGCAGATACAGAACGCAAAAATTATCTTGTGGAAAGGTTTCTGTTCAGTGCACCAGATGTTTCAGCCTGAGCAGATAGATAATTTTAAAAAGAAGTACCCGGAAACGAAAGTTATCTCGCATCCGGAAAGCCCATTTGAAGTTTGCCAGAAATCTGATTATATTGGCTCTACGGAATATATAATAAATACCATTGCCAAGGCGGAAAAAAATACGCGTTGGCTGGTTGCTACTGAACTCAATCTGGTAAATCGATTACATGATCAGTTTAAACATGAAGGAAAAAATGTACATTTTATGTCACCTAATGTGTGCATGTGTTCGACCATGTTTCGTATCGATCCGCAGCATCTGGCCTGGGTGCTGGAAAACCTGGTTGATGGCCATGTGGTCAACCAGGTCAGTGTGCCAGCCGATGTTGCCGAACAGGCAAAACTCGCGCTTGATCGTATGCTGGCCGTTTCTCCCTAACTCAGTTTTTAGTCACTATGCGTGAAGTCGTTGTCTTAGTACATGGCTTATGGAGTGTCGCGGGAGTCGACATGTTACGGCTGCGAAATCGGCTGAATATTGCCGGCTACGAATGCCATATGTTTAACTACCATGTCTGGGGTAAACCACCGGCTGAGATCGCAGTAAAACTTCACCAGTTTATCGAAAAAATTGATGCCCCGGTGACCCATATCGTGGCGCACAGTTTTGGCGGTATCATCACTATGCATCTGTTTGATCAGTTCCCATTTAACAAAAAAGGCCGAATTGTATTACTGGCGTCACCGGTTAACGGCAGTGCGGTCGGTAAACGCATTAACGCCAATCCGATGACCCGGTGGATGCTGGGGCAAAGTAATGTCAATGGCCTGTCGGGCGATGTGCCTCCGTGGAAAGGCTGGCAGGATATTGGTGTGATTGCGGGTAATATTCCTATCGGTATGGGCCTGGTCGCAGGTGGGCCAAAGCTACCTCACGATGGTACGGTATCGGTCGAGGAAACGCAGCTAAAAGGCGCCACAGACTATATCCTCGTTCACGAAAGCCATCTCAGCATCCTGATGTCTGCGCATGTGGCGTCACAGGTGGTCATCTTTTTGCGAACAGGAAAGTTTGATCAGGATACGGTAACGGCAATAATGGACGCCGAGCCGGCTTGAGTAGTTGTTGTAGAAGCTTAAAAGAATTTTTTCCGCAGATGAACGCAGATAAAAACAAAGCATCATATCGTGTCATCTTGAACGACAGTGAAAGATCTTAACGTTTATAGTGCCACAAGGCGTCAGATCCTTCGGCAACTGCTCCTGCGTTGCCCTAATAACCTACGTCATGTAGGAATCACTGTCGTTCAGGATGACATTCATTAACTAATAGAAGTTTTTATCTGCGTTCATTTTTGTCCATCTGTGGACAATTGCTTTTTCTTTAAATGAGCATTTTTTGCAGTTTTGAAATATAAGCACTATATTCAGCTTTAATCTATATAAGAAAATAAACGGAGTATTTCATGGGAACTTCAACAATCGTTGTTCTGGTCATTATTGGTCTGGCTGTGTTTTATGTTATCGGAATTTTCAATCAGCTGGTATCACTGCGAAACCGCTATAAGAATGCATTTGCGCAGATCGAAGTGCAGTTAAAACGTCGTTACGATCTGATTCCAAACCTTATCGAGACAGCTAAAGGTTATATGAAACACGAGCGTGAGACGCTTGATGCGGTAATCACTGCACGTAATGCGGCATCTTCAGGCCTGGCTGCAGCAAAAAATAATCCTGGTGATGCTACCGTGATGGGCGCACTGTCACAGGCAGAAGGTCAGCTCTCCGGTGCTTTAAGCCGATTTAATATGGTGATGGAGGATTATCCCGATCTGAAAGCGAATCAGAACATGATGCAGTTAAGTGAGGAACTTACCAGTACAGAAAACAGAGTGTCTTTTGCCCGGCAGTCATTCAATGATGGTGTCATGGAGTACAACACTTATAAGCAGTCTTTCCCGCAAAACTTTTTTGCCGGACCGTTTGGTCATGTTGCGGATGCCAGTCTACTCGAGTTTGAAGATAGTGCTGAGATGCAGGCGCCACCCAAAGTTTCATTTTGATCGGGTGGTTTTTATGATCATGTCCGGTTTATATGACAGGGGTGTTATCGCGGAATAAAATCCGCTCCTACGGGAAGTGATATACCTGTAGGAGCGGATTTTATTCCGCGATTGAAGCTCGCAGTAATCATGAATTTTTTCGAAGCGCAGGATTCGGCAAGACGTAGCACCAGTCTGTTAATTTTATTGTTTGCACTGGCGATTGTTTTATTGCTGGTGCTCAGTAATTTCCTTGTTTTTGAGTTTATCTATTTTACGCAATATTCACAGTTAACTTTCACCTTGTCAGAACTGGCGCTTGTTTATGATTCAGACCTGAGTATCGTACTCAGCGCAGCGATCCTGTTGTTTATCTGCCTGGGTAGTCTGTACAAACTGATTCAGCTTTCATCCGGTGGTTCTGTCATCGCTCAGCATCTGGGCGGAGTGATTATTCCACGCAGCAGCAGTGACCCGCTACATAAAAAAATATTAAACGTTGTTGAGGAGATGGCGATCGCTTCAGGTACGCCAGTGCCACAGGTCTATATATTAAATGAGCAGGGTATTAATGCTTTTGCGGCTGGCTGGAAGACTACCAATGCGGTTATAGGTATCACTCAAGGTGCATTAGAAAGACTGTCGCGTGATGAGCTGCAGGGTGTTATCGCGCATGAGTTCAGCCATATTTTTAATGGTGATATGCGATTGAATATTCGCCTGATCGCTATTCTTCACGGTATATTGATGATCGGTATGTTAGGCCGGATGATACTTCGATCATTACGCTATGCGCGTTCATCGCGCAGTAATAAAGGCGGTGGTCAGGCACTGCTGGTTATTCTGGGTATCGGCGGGGCGTTGGCCGTGGTCGGATACACCGGGACGTTCTTTGGTAACTGGATCAAGTCACTCATTAGTCGTCAGCGAGAGTTTCTGGCTGACGCTTCGGCAGTCCAGTTTACCCGCAGTAACGAAGGCATCGCCAACGCACTTAAGAAAATTGGTGGTGCGATTCCCGGCTCGGCTATTTTAGCGGCATCGGTTGATGAGTATAGCCATGCTTATTTTGCTCTGGGCGATACGGCTTTCAGCCTGTTTTCTTTTTCGACACATCCGCCACTCAAACAACGCATTTTACGCATTCAGCCCAACTGGGACGGAAAATATTTTTTTGATGAGCGTAAAGCACGACACCCGGAAGGCAAGAAAGATAGTCAGTCGGAAACAGTCAGACGTAAAAAAGCTTTTGCGACTAGCATAGCTGCAGGTGCGGGTATCGACATCACGTTGAATGATGCGATGCATGCACTGGATAATGTGGGTGATGTCAGTAAACAGCAAATCGATGCGGCGCACGCCTGGCATATACAAATGTCAGATAAGATTCTTGCACATGCCGAAAACCCCTATGGAGCACAGGCACTTATTCTGGCGCTTTTAATTGATAAAGATGCTGACATCGAACAGCAGCAGTTCGCGGTATTAAACGAAGTTATCGGTGAGTTGCATGCCAGTAATGTAAAACAGGTGCAGCTGGACGTGGCCGAGCTGGCCCGCAGTCAGACATTGTCATTGATCGACCTGGCGTTGCCTACATTACGCGAGATGACGGTTGAGCAATACCAGCGATTTAAACGCTGTGTACAACAACTGATCAGTGCTGATAAAAAAGTTGAGCTACGGGAATGGATAATCCAGCGTGTTGTCTTGCAGCACCTGGATGAGCAATACGGTAAACGCAAAAAACCGGTGGCAAAATATTTTGTACTGGGTTCGGCAAAATACGCCAGTGAATTGATGTTGTCGCTACTGGCCTATCTTGAGCATAAAGACCAGTCACAGGCCGAGCAGGCATTTGATGGTGCAAAAAAGGCCGTGAGCGCCGGTGCCTTAAAGTTATTGCCGAAAGATGTTATCTCGCTGGACGGTTTAAATAATGCCATGGATGAACTGGCGTTTTTGAAACCGCCGATCAAAAAGCGATTTTTACAGGCCTGTGTATCGTGTATTGCCTATGATGGCAAAGTGACTGTAGAGGCTTATGAGCTCACTCGTGCGATTGCCAGCTGTCTTGATTGCCCGATGCCGCCTGTGTTGGTGGATAAAGCATGAAATATTTCACCGCAGTCTTCTGCAGCTCCGTGGCTCGGCAACTGCTCCTCGGTAATTGCTCCTGCATTACCCTACTACATACCATCCATGGTGTTATGCGTTGCTCTACCACCTACGTCCATGTAGGCGTGCCCTAATCTGTAGGAATGCTGTCTATCTTCGCCAGTTGCGACGTAGTCTGGTACAATCGCTCACGTTTTTTTATGTCTTTGAATCGAGGTAAGTAGTGAGCATTAAATCTGATAAGTGGATACGTCGTGAAGCTGAAAAGGGCATGATCGAACCGTTTGAGCCGGGGCAGGTCAAAACCAATGATGCAGGTGACAGGCTCATTTCTTATGGAACTTCCAGTTATGGTTATGACGTGCGTTGTTCGGATCATTTCAAGATATTTACCAATATTAATTCGGCTATCGTTGACCCTAAAAATTTTTCGGAGCATAGCTTTGTCGACTTTACGGGTGACGTCTGCATTATTCCTCCTAACTCATTCGCGCTTGCCCGCACTGTCGAAAATTTCAAAATACCGAGAAGCGTGTTAACCATCTGCTTAGGTAAATCAACTTATGCACGCTGTGGCATCATCGTAAATGTAACGCCACTTGAACCTGAATGGGAAGGGCATGTGACCCTGGAATTTTCTAACACGACCCCGTTGCCAGCAAAGATTTATGCTAACGAAGGCGTGGCGCAGATGCTGTTTTTTGAGTCAGATGAAGTCTGTGAGACCTCATACGCTGATCGCGGTGGTAAATATCAGGGGCAGCAGGGTGTGACGCTGCCAAAAGCCTGACACCATGTTTATCTCTCTGTGAGTACTTTTAAATAGTGAAAATATTCTTCACCCTGTTTGCCCTGTTAGCCATACTGCTTGCGGTTTACCCGTTTTTCGATTCATCTGAAAAAAGTGAAACACTGAGTGGTCTGCCCTGGCAGATTGAAGTGCAGGCAGATGGCTCGACACAGGTGTTTGGCCTGCATATTGGAGTAAGCCGCTTGTCGGATGCGGTGGCAGTTTTAGGTGACGATTATGAGTTGGCGATTATTTCTGCCACCAGCACGGTGGTCATTAATGAAACCGGTAATCTGGAAATGTATTATGGCCACTATAAGTCAGGGTTGTTGTCCGGAAAACTGGTATTACAGGTTGATAGTAGTGAGCAGAGTATAAAGCGTTGGCTTCAAAACGAAATAAAATCGGATTATATGGCATCAGGCCAGGCGAAAAAACACAGTCTGTCTAGTGATGATCTGCCCGAGGTTTTGAATGAAGTGATATCGGGTATCACCTTTATTCCTGCAATAAACCTTGATGAAAAAACGGTGCTGTCCCGCTTTGGTGCCCCGGAACAGATCGTTCGTTCAGCAGATGTCACGCATTACCTGTACCCGGAAAAAGGTCTGGATATTGCGCTCTACGAAGAATCAAAAGAAGTTTTGCAGTATGTCTCGCCAGCTGAGTTTCAGCGATTAGTAGAGCCGCTACTTTAAACGGGTATTTTAGCGAAGACCTTGCAGCAGTCTTTAGCGGAAACTGGTGATTTCCCAGTTTCTTTGTTCGGCAATCTTTTTTAATTGCTCATCAGGATCAACCGCAACAGGTATAGTTACCTTTTCTAATAGCGGCAGGTCATTGTGTGAATCACTGTAGAAAATACTGTCTTTCAGGTCATGTGAAGTGTTTTCTAGCCATTGATTAAGGCGTGTGAGCTTGCCTTCCTGAAAACAGGGTGTGCCAGCAACTTTTCCTGTGTATTTACCATTTAAGATCTCAGGGTCAGTGGCAATCAGGTCATCAACACCAAATGCTTCTGCGATCGGGCCAGTAACAAATCGGTTGGTAGCGGTTATGATGACAGTCGTGTCACCCTGGTCGCGATGTTGTTTGATTTTTGCCAGTCCTTTTTTTGTCATCGCTGGAATGATGTGCTGTTGCATAAATTCTTTGTGCAGTGCATTTAATTTTTCGCTGGAGTATTGTGTTAGTGGTTTTAGCGAAAAGGCCAGAAAGGCAAAGATGTCGAGTGTGCCATTTTTGTAATCTGAGTAAAAACGCTGATTACCTTCATCGTAGGTGGATTTGTCGACTAATGCTTTTTCGACCAGAAAACAGCCCCATAGAAAATCACTGTCATCCGCCAGCAAGGTATTGTCCAGGTCAAAAAGTGCTAAAGCCATAATACTATCGTTCAGGGTGTTTTTAATTGAACAGCGATTTTATATTAGAAATCTCTAATATCATACTGATTTTGCATATAATAATTTTTATTTTTACTAAGATTAAACTTTTATTATTTTGATGGTCTGTTAATATCATTGTAATTAAAATTTTTGTGGTATGTCATAACTAAAGCAGTTAAGCATGCCCTGATGGTAGCCCAAGTGATTGATTCTAAAGGTTTTAGAGCAAACGTTGGCATTATCCTAAGCAATTCTGAAGGCAAAGTATTCTGGGCGCGTCGAGTGGGTCAGAATGACTGGCAGTTCCCCCAAGGGGGCATCAACGAGGACGAGTCGCCGGTTGACGCCATGTACCGTGAGTTGTATGAAGAAACAGGATTATTGCCTGCACATGTAGAAGTTGTCGGTAAAACGGATGACTGGTTGCGTTATCGTATCCCGAATCATTTATTGCGCCACAGATCAAAGCCATTATGCATTGGTCAGAAACAGATATGGTTCTATCTGCGGTTGACGGGACACGAGAGTAACTTTGACCTGTGCTGCAGCGAGAAACCAGAATTTGATACCTGGCGCTGGGTCGATTATTGGCTACCGGTGGATGAGATCGTGTCATTCAAGCGCAAAGTATATAAACAGGCGCTGAGTCAGCTGGAAAGATACGCGTGAAGAGAAAGTTGGCAGTTATCAGTAGGCAGTAATCTTAGAAAAAATACTGCCCAGTTTGAATCGTTTTTGTTCTTTACTGATAACTGCCAACTAGTTTTTAAGGTTGTAGTTCAACCAGTAAAATCACTGCGATCAGTATAAAAACGGGTAATTCATTAAACCAACGATACCAGACGTGACCGTGCTGGTTTCTGTCGTATTTGAAATCTTTCAGTAACTTTCCGCAGTAGATGTGGTACACCACGAGTAAAGCCACGAGTGCTAATTTGGCCTGCAGCCAGAATATGGACAGGAGGCCGTATCCCATTAGATGTATTAACCAGAATCCGAGCGCGATAGTGATGATGGCGCCAGGTGTGGTGATGCCGTAATACAGTTTTCTTTCCATGATTTTAAATCGTTGGTTACTGGCTTCATCTTCCGCACCGGCATGATAAACAAACAGTCGAGGCAGATAGAATAGACCGGCGAACCAGGTCACCATGAAAATAATATGGAAAGCTTTAACCCATAACATTGTAGTACCGCTATAATTGAATGATTAGGGCATATTACAGCGAATTGTGAATAGAATAAAATTTAAAATTAATAATAAAGGTGGCACATGTTAACGGTAGGCGTTGTTGGGGGCACAGGTTATACCGGTGCAGAATTATTACGGTTGCTGGTCATGCATCCGCAGGTCACACTCAAGCATGTAA
>CAWBXM010000080.1:0-10363 GCA_963792545.1 uncultured Gammaproteobacteria bacterium
TGGGCCGTGTTTGTTGCTGTCTGGACGACAACCATTGCCTACATTACTGCCTCCAGTTTTTATCAGATTGGTACTTTCTCGCAACACCCACTATTTTCTGGATTATGGTTAGGCGGCATTTTTATACTGCTGGCGGGTTTACTTTTTGGCCTGCGACAATGGGCCAATAAAGCACCAGTTAAAAACACCCCGGCATCAGAGATGGGCACGTAGAGGACTGTTGCTATGATCCTGTCTCAGATACGTGACTACTTAAAACAACGTGGCCAATGCACACTCAGTGACATTGCACTGCACTTTGATACCGATGCCGACGCGGTACGAGGCATGCTGGATGTATGGATCCGAAAAGGCAAAGTAGAAAAACGTTCAGCCACCGCTTCCTGTGGTACCAGCTGCCAGTCATGTGACCCCGCAGCGACCGAGATCTACATCTGGCATGAAAACAATGGCAACAAAACCATCGAGGTAACGATTGACGCCGCCCTGCCCGGCAACTGTAATCACAAATAAAACCGTTAATATCTAACGACAAAATACACCCATACCCTCTCCGCAATATCCGAAGCATGTACAAACTCATAGCATGGCTACATTATGAAGGAGTATATTGTGACAAGCAGGTTTGACCTGTGTAAGGAAGGCTGTTTATACTCCCTATATTTACCGAGGAAACTAACCATGTTAAACACACTGCGCATATTACTTTTTTCCCTGTTTGTCATGACACCCCTGTCGGCAGTTCATGCAGACGAATATCAGGACACCATCGATATTTTCAAAAACGCTGGAGAGAGCGACAATTTCTTCGGCAATAGTTATGGCTATGCCGTATTTCCCACCATCGGTAAAGGCGGCTTCGTTATCGGCGGCGCTTATGGCGAAGGCCATGTCTACAAACAGGGCACGTATGTCGGCGACACATCCATGACCCAGGCCAGCATTGGCTTTCAGCTGGGCGGCCAGGCCTTCAGCCAGATTATCTTTTTCGAGGACAAGCGTGCTTTTGATGAATTTACCAGTGGTAACTTCGAGTTTGGCGCCGACGCTGGTGTAGTGGCAATAACAGCCGGCGCCAACGCATCGACCTCGACTACCGGCAGTTCAGCCGGTGCCAGTGGTGGCAAGAACGATGCGAGTATAAGCGCATCGGCTACCACAAGGGTATGGCTACCTTCACCGTGGCAAAAGGCGGCCTGATGTTCCAGGCAGCGGTTGCAGGACAGAAGTTCAGCTACAAACCGAAGAAGTAGATTTACCGGGGACAGATTTAAATCTGTCCCCTTTTTCTCCCGACTCACACCGTTAGCGTTTGCCGTAGTTTATGTTTCACCAGCATTAAAACCCATCTGATACCCGCCACACAAACAGCCTGACCGATTGTTAAATGACCATTGCTCATGCAGTAAACAAAACGCTTATCGAAACGAATAAGGATGGGATCAACCATGCCAAGGTAGTCTTTTTGGATATTAGCTTGCCCTTAGAACCTTATATCTTTAATCTTAAAATAAAAAACTAACATAGAAGGAAAACGTATGCCTGGTATTTGGAAGATCAAGGGTCTCCTCCCTTATATAACCGTCGTGTTTTTAAATGCGTTTACGGATCTGGGTCATAAGATCATTGTTCAAAATACGGTCTTTATGACCTATGACGGACAGGCACAGATTATCCTGACGTCTATTGTGAACGCGCTCATTCTTTTGCCTTTTATCTTCCTGTTCTCTCCTTCAGGATTTATTGGAGATAAATTCTCTAAAAGTACGGTGATGCGTGTTTCTGCCTGGGCTGCGATATTTATCACACTGGGTATTACCGCTTCCTATTATGCCGGTGCCTTTGAACTTGCCTTTAGCCTGACCTTTTTGATGGCGGTTCAGTCTGCTATCTATTCACCAGCAAAATATGGCTACATCAAAGAACTAGTCGGCAACAAATATCTCACCCTGGGAAATGGAATCGTTCAGGCGGTAACAACAGTCGCCATACTCGGCGGGATCTTTTTTTATTCTGTCTTATTCCAGAATTCACTGGAAGGTACGAATTACACAGAATCTGAAGATATTTTAAAACATATCGCACCTCTCGGCTGGGTGCTTGTTGTCGGCTCAATATTTGAGATGATGCTGACATACAGACTACCCAATACTCATATAAAAAGTGATGTCCGTTTTGTGTTTAAAAAATACTACACGGGTTCATATCTAAAAGACAATATGAAGATATTGCGCGAGAACGTGACGATCTTCTACTCTATCATCGGCCTGGCTCTGTTCTGGTCGATCTCTCAAGTCGTTCTGGCAAGTTTTCCAGCCTATGCCAAAGATACCCTTGAGATCAGCAATGTTGTGATCGTACAGGGCATGATGGCCCTGGCCGGCATCGGTATAATTATCGGCTCCGTCATCTCGGGAAAGGTGTCAAAGAACTATATAGAAGCAGGTACAATTCCATTGGGTGCCGTGGGCATCTCAGCCACCCTGATTTTTTTACTGATATTAGAACATCCCCTGGGACATGCGATAAACTTTTTTACCTTTGGTTTTTTTGCCGGTTTGTTTATCGTGCCTCTTAACGCGCTGATACAGTTTCATGCCAAAGAGCATGAGCTGGGCATGGTCATTGCCGGAAACAACTTTTTACAAAATGTAGCCATGGTCTCGTTCCTGGGCCTGAGTGTGCTGTTTGCACTGATGGGCTTTGACAGTGTCGGACTGTTCTATATGATGCTGTTTGTATCGGTCGCCGGTGCAATCTACGTGGTCACTTATATCCCTCAGACCATGGTCATCTTTTTGCTCGCCAGCCTGGTTTCACGCCGCCTTAAAATCGAGGTACTGGGTTTTAACAATATACCTGAGACCGGCGGGGTCTTACTGCTGGGAAATCATATCTCCTGGTTAGACTGGGCCATTGTCCAGATGTCTATGCCGCGTCATGTTCGTTTTGTTATGGATAGAGGTATATATGAAAAGTGGTACCTGAAAGCTTTCCTGGATTTTTTTCAGGTCGTCCCTATCTCTTCACGCCGGGTCAAAGATGCGACGGAACAGGTAAATACTTTGCTTAATGCCGGAGAAGTCGTCTGTATCTTCCCTGAAGGGGCGATCAGCCGTACCGGACAGTTAGGTGAATTCAAACACGGTTTTGAACTGATGGCAAAAGATGCGGATGCGGTCATCTTGCCTTTTTACCTTCGCGGTATGTGGGGAAGCAAGTTCTCACGATCTTCTTCACATTTCAAAGAATCCAATAAGGTACACAAGCGCAATCTTATCGTTGCGTTCTCAGAACCTATAGCTATCAACTCAATGGCAGCGCATGATCAAGCAGAAAGTCTTCGAACTCTCCTTTACCTCCTGGGAACGCTATACGCAGTCCCTTCCTTCTATGCAGGAAGCCTGGATAGACACAGCCAAAAAGATGAAGAATGCTTTTTGTGTAGCCGACTCAAAAGGTGAGGCGCTGTCATATCTTAAAGTTCTTACCGCAACGATCATATTTTCACGTTTTATCAAAAAAGAGTCTGCTCAAAATGTGGGCATCCTGATGCCGACGACTTCTGTGGGCGCTATGGTAAATATGGCAACACTGATGACTGGGAAAACAGCGGTTAATCTTAATTATACAGCGAGTGTCGATGCCCTGAGATCAGCCATCGAGAAGGCAGAGATACAGACTATTTATACCTCCAAACTTTTTATCACAAAGCTCAAGGCCAAAGGTGTTGATACGGATGAGTTTCTTGGCTCATCAAAAGTTATCTACCTGGAAGAACTGAAAAACGATATCTCAAAACTTAATGGTATCAAGACCTTTCTTATGGCCAAGTTGTTACCGACCTTTTTGATCAAACTCATGTATATCAAAAAAGTGCACAATGATGAGGTCGCGACAATCTTGTTTAGCTCGGGAAGCGAGGGTGAACCTAAGGGCGTTATGCTGACACACAGAAATGTTATGTCAAACGTCAAGCAGATAGCCGATGTACTTAACATGCATGAAAAAGATGTCATCCTGGCTTCACTGCCGCTTTTTCATGCCTTTGGCTTAACCGCAACGACATGGCTGCCACTGCTCGAAGGCATCCCGATGGTCGCGCATCCCGATCCTACGGATGCCGTAGGTGTCGGTAAAGCGGTAGCGAAGTTTCAGGCGACAGTGATGTTTGGCACATCTACTTTTTTCAGACTCTATGCTAAAAACAGAAAAGTGCACCCTCTGATGCTGGATAGTCTGCGTCTCGCCGTTGCCGGAGCAGAAAAATTAAGTCCTGAGGTCAAACTTGCTTTTGAAGATAAGTTCCACCGGACCATCCTGGAAGGCTATGGACTGACTGAGTCAGCGCCTGTAGCCAGTGTCAATCTACCAGATGTCCTGGAGACAGATGCCTTTACGGTTCAGGTCGGCACCAGGGTCGGCAGTGTCGGCATGCCGCTTCCTGGAACGAGCTTCAAGATCGTCGATCCAAACTCCTATACAGAGCTCGATATCGATGAGGATGGTCTTATCCTTATCGCTGGGCCACAGGTAATGAAGGGATACCTGAAAGATGAGAACAAGACAGCTGAAGTGATGCTCGAACACGATGGGGTAAGGTGGTATAAGACTGGTGATAAAGGCCATATCGATGCAGACGGATACCTGTATATCATCGACCGATATTCCCGTTTTGCCAAGCTTGGAGGAGAGATGGTATCGTTAACCACGATTGAATCTGAAATAGAAAAATTTATCAATAATCCCGAGGTTGACCTGCTTGTAGTGAACCTGCCTGATGATAAAAAAGGAGAAAAAATCATACTGCTGATCCAGGGGTATGATAAGAGCAGTGACCTTAAAAAAGCTCTGCTTGATTCAGGGATGATACCTTTGAGTATTCCAGGTCAGATATATGACGTAGAACAGATCCCAAAACTGGGCACAGGTAAGAATGATTTTGCAGGCGCTAAAAAACTGGCCCTCAAGCTGGCTAATACTGGCTAATAACTACGGGTAATAACAACTGATAAGCCATCTACAACAGTTATAAAATTTAAAAGCAATTCTCGCTAAGAGCGCAAAGAAAAGTATTTATTATTTACTGTCCGGAACGAAGCCGAAGAATGGCAATAAATGGTAATGACTCAAACTTGATCTGACAGTTTGAGATGCTTCGACAGTTGGCAATGGTTCAAACTTACTCATAAGCAGACGCACGTAATTTTTAGCTCAACTTTCGAAGACGACCCAAAACTGACCTAATTCCATATCTTAAACTCTCTAGTTTGATAATAATCAACTTCATAATTAAGTAGCTGTATTAGCATAAAACAACAATATATGAACGACCGCGAGATGTGATTTTATTGCTGATTCATCTATTTAAATAATGAGGAAGAATGAAGTGAGTATCAAATTAAAAATGTGTGTCTTTATTGCCTGCGTTGTTACTACCAGTACTTTTGTTAACGCAGTGCAAGCAATGAACTTTAACCTAATTGACCTCGGCACATTGGGTGGAACAAGTTCTACTGGTTCAGATATTAATGATAGTGCTCAAGTGACTGGAAGCAGCAGGATTGCCGATGGTAGTGCACTTCATTCCTATCTCTATGACAATGGCAATATGCAAGATATTGGCACACTGGATGATATGGATTCGTATGGTACTGGTATCAATAGCAATAGCCAGATAACAGGGTATAGTGAAGTAAATAGCGCTACTGCTGGTGTTTTTTTTCTACGCGCTTTTCTCTACCACAACGGTATTATGCAGAACATTGGCACACTTCCTACCAGTCTAGATTCGCTTGGTTATGATATCAATGATAAGGCTGAGATAACCGGACGTATTACCTACGGCAATCCTGGCGACCTCTTTATCGATACCTCTCATGCCTTTTTCTTTGATGGTGTCAGTATGCACGACCTTGGCACTTTAGGCGGGCAACACTCGTTTGGTTATGGCATCAACGATGTTGGTTATGTGACTGGTTGGAGCGATGTCGAGGGGGACAGTTTAACTCTGAACCCTTCTAGTCCTGTTACTCATGCTTTTGTCTATGACGGTATCAGTATGCAGAGTATAGGCACACTGGGTGGCAAAGACTCTTATGGTAGAGATATAAATAATAGCGGTCATGTGACCGGGCATAGTGATATCACCGGAGATGGTGCAAGTCATGCCTTTTACTATGACGGTACTACCATGAAGGATATCGGTACACTCGGTGGTGACAACTCAGTGGGTCTTGGTATTAACGAAAGTGGACAGGTTGTGGGGCAAAGTCAGTTGGCAGGCAGTTTTGATTATGTTGCATTCTTATATGATGGCAACAACGTGCATGACCTGTGCGAGTTGACAGATTGTAAAACCAACGGGTGGAGTAGTTTAGATAGCGCTTCAAGTATTAACGAGAGTGGTGACATTACAGGCTCGGGGAAAATAAATGGTGAAACACATGCGTTTCTTATTTCAGTGGTTTCAATATCTGCAGTGCCTGTTGCATTTGATGATAACGCAAGTGTTGCGGTTAATACCGCAACGGTTATTAATGTCATTGCCAATGATATAGATATCGAGGATGGCTCACCGCCACTTGCGCCGCCTGCCGTTGTCACGCTAACCACAGCAACCTCGAAACAAGGATTTGACATTTCGGCAAGCGCTAACGGCACTATTACTTATACGCCAACGGGTGGTTTTATTGGTACAGATTATTTTAAATACACGCTGACTGATAGTGACGGCAAGGTCTCAACACCAGCTACCGTTAATATCACTGTCTCGGCGGACTCTGTATCAACAGTTCCGGTTACAAATGATAATAACAACGATGGTGGTCTGGTATTTAACTTATTTTATCTGATGGTAATTTTTGGATGGCTAGCTATCAGTAGATATAAACCATTGTTTAAGTGTAGTTAACGAATGCCTGCATTGGTCGGTATGCGACCGTTGGATTAGTTTAACGTTAGTATCTTGCTCGATGGTGGTTAGCAGATATTCAAATTTGAAGTTCAGTGAAGCTTACGGTCCACTGATGTTAGTCAATAGTATCTATGAAGAGGGAAGGCTATTGACATTACAGCAGGATGGTTTAACTTATGGTTTTACATTGCCACACAGTCAGGAGTCCAGATGTCAGACAAAAAAGAGCGCCGAAGCGTCAAGCGCATCGACTGTTACAACCGAAGTATTTTAAATGATGACGTTGAGCACAGCTTGGTGGTAGACATCAACAGCGAAGGTGCTGGCCTATTGTTAAAAAAGGAACAATCACTTTTCAAGGATAATGATACGGATGGCAATCCTGTTATTACTGGCAATATTCACCTTACTATTTTTCACCCGGACATGTCACTTCAAGAAGGTGTCAGCATCGATGCTGAAGTCATCTGGGTGGACCATGATCATGCTGATGATAAGCACAAAATCGGCGTCAGATTTATTGATAAGGATGCCTCACAGGTTGACAAGCTGGCAGAATGGTTATCCAAAAAGGGTAACTATTTTTATCATTGCGAATTGGAAAAACGCTAAAAACAAAAATCGATTGCTTTTGATTCTTGTGTGTCCGCTCTTGGCCGGTTTCGGTGTTTGTCAACGTAGTTGTCGCTTAGATGGTTCATGCTGCGTTTCTTTCTTTATGATGCGTTGGGTTTAATTCTACGGCTGCTATATGTTGCCAGTTTCTTGTTGTCGTTGACCAGCGTGCTGGATGTTGTTTCATCATCTTGCTGTATAACGTATGGCGTTTTTTCAGTAATTTAATATCTTCACCGGTATGACGTTGTTGTGGTGTAACGAACTTAATGCGACTGTGACGATGGTCGTGGTTATACCACTGGACAAATTCTTTCACCCATACACGTGTGTCATTTAAACTCGCAAAACCTTCTGATGGCCAACGCGGATGATACTTCACCGTTCTGAACAACGACTCCGAGTAGGGATTATCGTTACTGACGCGTGGTCGACTATAAGAGCTCTCCACACCGAGTTCCTGCATCTTGGCTCTTAGCATGATACTTTTCATTGGACCGCCATTGTCAGAGTGTAAAATCAGTTTTTTCTTGACACACCTTTCGGCCCAGACGCTACGCTCGACTAATGTCGCGGCACTATCACCGTTTTCTTTATCATGCACTTCCCAGCCCACGATCTTACGGCTGTAAATATCTTCGATCATGTAAAGATAATAATGTTGACCGATGATTCGACTGGGGCAATAAGTAATATCCCAACTCCAGACCTGATTTGGCTGGGTTGCGGTAAAGTGTCGAACCTTGTTGGTCTTTGTTTTAATCTTAATCTCACCACGGTGGGCGAGTTGATTCGCCGCCTTTAAAATACGGTAGATACTCGACTCTGAGGCCAGGTAGATACCTTGATCGGCTAAACGTGGCACAATCTGGTAAGGCGGCAGGTGTGCGTACACCGGTGTATTACAGACCATCAGTATCTGTTCACGCTCAAGCTCACTGAGCTTATTTGCGGGTGTCGACCGTTTTGTCGTCACACGACCATCACTGACTATACCCGCCTTAATCCAGCGTTGGTAGGTTCGGCTTGTCAGCCCTAAGACCTCACAAGCTGGTTTCTGCCGCGCACCGGATTGGATGGCTTCTTGAATCAGGGTGACGGCACATTGTTTTTCAACCAGGGTGGTTAGTCGTCCTCTGATTCCTCCCAGAGGGTATCGTACTTTTTTCGCAACACCAACAACGCGGCAATCTCGGCCAAGGCTTTTTCCTTATGCTTTAATTCACGTTCCAACGCATTAATCTTACGTTTCTGATGTTGATAGTTGCCTTCACGGCGAAGTTGTTTATCTTGCGGTTGGTTGCCGCGGATGCAGGCTTCTCGCCAGCTTTTAATCTGACCGGGGTAGACGCCTTTTTCACGGCAATAGGTATTAAGCTCAACCTCATTTAGCGTGGCGGATTCCAGGACCACCGCAAACTTTTCTTCTGGTGTCCAGCTCTCTGCCGGTGTATTTACGGCTTCCTTGTCGTTGATCACCAATGAGAATTGTTTCTTCCAACAATGTAATGTGGCACGTGGAATGCCTAATTCATCTGAAATGTAGCGTAAAGATAAATCGGTATGAAACATCTTTTCCAGGGCTGCTTCTTTTATGATTTTAGGGTAACTCATATCAGTCTCCTCACCGCCATAAATTTATTATAAGTAAATAAATCCAGGCGACAACTATCCTGACATAGAGGGGTTTTGCTATGTCACTCTTAATCGCTGAGCGTCAGCTGAATGATTGTTTTGAGACCTTCATTTCCTGCTAATTTGTAAGATGTAGTGCGGAACTGTCTTATTATCTATCAGATCAGGTTTAAGATACGACAAATTTTTTCATTTTTCTTTGCGCCTTCGCGCCTCTGCGAGAAATAAATATTTCGGGTCAGAGAAAAACATCTATTATTTCGTATCATCCTGAACGATAGAGATTCCTACATGGACGTAGATTATTAGGGCAACGTATATATCCATGGATGGACGGTATTAGTGTAATGCAGGACGCTTACATGGATGTAAGTGGTAGAACGACTCAGGAGACAAAGTCGAGAAATTACCGAGGAGCAGTTGCCGAGGCACAGAGAAAAACTTTCTATTGTTAACAGAGCCGTAGGCGCTATTAACACGGCACTGGATGACTTGCTCTGGCTGTGTAAATTTACAGAAAAAGGTGACATTCATACTAGAACGAAATAATCGTGGCCTGTCTTGATAGTCTGGTGTCAACTGCATTCATTTTCATGAAGTGCAATTTTATACGAACTGTACAGACTGCTTCAAATCGACTTTTAATATATGAGTCATATCTAACGCACGATTAGAATATCGCTTTCTAATTGATTAATCAGGCGCTGCAACAATCGCTCGTCTTCGATCAGTCGGCTAGCTTGAGGCAACACGAGCAGTCCCGGTGAATATCTATATAACAGTGAAATAACTTCATCATTATTGGAGAAATCTACAACATCATACCCAGTGCGACCGCCTTGCTCACTGATTTTTTTTTGAACGTATTGTTTTAATTGATCACCGTGAACGATGACGATCAGCTGATGACCTTTTTTATCAGCATATGATAAAGCGATGCTCAATGCTTTATCATGAAAGGTATCGATATCATCAAAAACCATAACAACTTTATTTTTTAAAGGGTGCTGCTGCTTCCTGCTATAACCCGAATAGACTGCAGGTATAAGCACCACTGCTACTTCTTGAGCCTGATCTTTAATAACATGCATCTTCTGTCCGCGCATCGAACTGAAGCTGATTGACACACGTCGCGCGACAGCTATTTCATTAATCTGTTTTTTGATGCTCTCCGCCTCAGCGTTGAATTTTTGCATC
>CAWBXM010000081.1:0-6992 GCA_963792545.1 uncultured Gammaproteobacteria bacterium
CAGTTATTGCTCAGGTAACAGCAGCTTTAGATGGATACTCATCAGGGTTATTTAGTCATGTAGTATTTATCCAGTCCCATGGATTT
This sequence comes from uncultured Gammaproteobacteria bacterium, assembly GCA_963792545.1. Lineage (GTDB taxonomy): Bacteria > Pseudomonadota > Gammaproteobacteria > SZUA-229 > SZUA-229. The sequence continues at coordinate 87 of CAWBXM010000081.1, forward strand.
CAGTGAATCGTAGTCCTTGATAGTAGCTTTGCCGATTTTTTTCATCGGAATGTTATTCAGCAATTTCTGACCTTCTTCAGTGTTGCCAAGTTCGAGAAATGCAGCGCTAACTTTTTCTTGAATGGACGTGTCTACACGTGGATGTACAGTTAACGGATGTGGCGGTACTTTAGCGGTCTCGTATAAGACGCGTAATTGATTACGTATTTCATCTGGTTCTAGTGACAGGGTTTTCTTTACGCCGCCGCCGGCTGCTGCTTTACCAAGCAGTACGTTGAGATACACCGAGCTGTGGCTTTTGACGTAGAGTTCATTGACTTTGATGTTGAAAGTTCTGTCGAACTCGGCGCGCGGTAATAAGGCAGCACCGAGTGCATTTGGTGAGGGGAAAGCCACGGTTTTGCCATCGAGTTCGCTCACTGATTGAATCGGGCTATCTTTTTTTACCACGATGATACCGAATAGACTACGGCCGGTGTCTCTAAGTATCGGGGTATAACCCTGTTTTTCGTTGGCCACGATAGCGTGATAGGGGTTCATGTAGGCAAAATCGTAGTCACCGGTATTGAACTGTTGTTCAAATTCGGGAATGTCGGTGGATGTTGTGAGCTTGAGTTGTACACCGCTTGATTGACTGACTGCGTCGAGTATAGGTTGCCAGATTTCAGTGATGCGCCGACTGTCAAATTGAGGAACAACACCTACCGAATAAACACGGTCAGCATGAACAGTGTTGGTTAATGCTGACAATACGAATAAGCACAGAAAAATAAAGCGTACGTTTTTATGCATTTGATGTAGACCCTGTTAAAGATATAAAGTTAAAATAGTAACTCATTAAGTTGAAATCGTAATCTGTTTTGATGGCAAGGCTTTTTGCCGGAAAAAAAAGCGCCACTATTTCTATTTGCAAGGTATATAGATTATATAGCTGTTAATTGCTTGCTATCCGCTACAATCAAAGAGAAAAGACCACTATTTTTCACTTTACGGGGGCAGGCCTTACATCTCATATGCTGTCATGCAGCTTTACTACCCGACACTTTTTAGCATAACTAACACAGACCATTTACCTGCGCAATGGCTCAGTCAATCTGATTGACGGCATGATCAATATGGGATTTTCCTGCGACGGCACCCATTACATTGACCATCAAACCTTCTTCATGAAACTCGAGACGTTCGAGACGACCGATCAACCGTGCGGATATCCGACGAACAGATATTGCCGGGACAGGAATCGTTCGTAAGCAAAAATCAATGGGGTCAGGTCAGACTCAATTGATTACTACCACCAAATCTCGTCTAATCCATAGTGAACGTACCTACTATTCCGCCTTACTAACTTCCTGTCTTTTCCTGGCCAGATAAATAGTATGACGACTACCTTTACCTTTATGTGCTCTGACGGTTTTAGCCTCAACCTTAAAACGAGCTTTTTTCAGTTGCTGGGTGAATTTTGGATCATGCCAGGCTGACCATATAGCTAACACGCCACCCGGATGAAGTGTTTGTTGTATAGCAAGTAAGCTTTCGATCGAATATAGATTGTTATTGTCGGCGTGTGTAAAGCCTTCGGGGCCATTATCAACATCTAATAAAACAGCGTGATAAATGGCTTTTTTTGTTTTAAAAAGTTCAGCCACATCACCCAGGTGAACCAGAACCCTGTCATCATCAAGCGGCCTGTCTGCACATTCGCCTAATGGGCCTTTATTCCATTCGATAACTTCGGGCACCAGTTCAGCAACAACCACCTGAGAACTTCTTGATGTTGCTTTGAGTGCTGCAGCCAGAGTAAAACCCATCCCCAGGCCCCCGACTAACACCTTAGTGTTCTCCATGCCTTGAATATGCGCGCAACCTAACTCAGCCAGGGCCAGCTCGGAATCATGTACTCGACTGTTCATTAACTCTCCACGCACACCTTTTAGATGAATAGAAAAGTCATTCTCGCGCTGAGTGAGCATTAGTACACCACCGTTATTGGGAATGTTGGCTGTGCCTAATAATGTAGAAGGAATCATAATTTTTATTTTAAGAGTGGATGCCTTGATAACATAGTCTTAACATAAATAGTAATTTTTGAACTAAAGGGTGCAGAGAAACTATTTTAGTATTTACACTGACCCAAAATATCTTACACTCAGTCCGTTTTATTCATCGTCACCCACCCGATGAACATAAACTGTCTGCGTAGGATACGCAAAACTTATGCCTTCCTGCTCGAAGCGCTCATGAATACCCAGGTTAACCGCTTGCTGTATATCCATGTACTGGTTGTAGTCGGGCGAAAGTACGTAATACACGATTTCGAAATCCAGCGATGATGCGCCGTAGGCCTGAAAGTGGGCACGGTCGAAGCGGACCTTTTTCTGTTCCTCGATGGTTTCGCGAACCATCGCCGGAATTTTCTTCAGCTTGTCGCGTGGAGTTTGGTAGGTGACGCCGAACTTGAACACGACGCGGCGTTCGAACATACGGCCGTAGTTGCGGATGCGACTTTTCAACAGGTCGGCGTTGGAGAATACCAGTTGTTCGCCCGAAAGGCTGCGTATCCGCGTGGTCTTGAGGCCGACGTTTTCGACCGCACCCATGTGCTCGTCGATGATCAGGAAGTCACCGACTGCGAAGGGTTTATCCAGCACGATGGACAGCGACGCGAACAGGTCACCGAGTATATTCTGCAAAGCAAGCGCGACGGCGATGCCGCCGATGCCGAGGCCGGTGACTAGCGCGGTAACGTCGAAGCCAAGGTTGTCCAGCAACAGTATCGCAACCAGCGCCCATAATACCAGCCGGCCGATGAAGCCGATCGCGCTGACGGTGGTGACCGTGGCCGGGTCAATCTTGCGGCGGCGCTGGCTCTCCTCTTTAATCCAGAACTGCCCAATGCTGTTGAGCCACAATCCACCCTGGATAAACAATGCGATCGATGTGACGCTGACGATCACCTCCCGTACCCGGTCAGGAAACTCGAGCAACAGCGAACCCAGGAATAGTGCAATAATCAGCACGAACAGGCGGCGTGTTTGCGACAGCGCGTTGGTCACCGCGTCATCCCAGATGGTGGTGGTTTCCTTCGCGAGCCGGGCCAGGCGCGAGACGCCGAGGCGGATAATGATGTGTATCAACAAAAAAGACAGAACCGATATGGTCAGTGCGAAAAACCAGTTCTGTACGGCGTTGTTGAGCAGCGTGTAGGCGAGGAAATCCAGAGAGTCAATGTCAGGCATGTCGATCCTTTTTGGGCTTTGTTTGTGACGATGTTACAGGTAAGAGGCCGGTCTCTCAATGTCCAACACCCGAGCTTCGCCTTTTATTAAGGACACAGGTTATCAGGGATCCAGGCAATCATAATTAAAGAGGACGGAGTGAGCCTTCCCCTCGGTTTATTATTTCCACATTACGTCACAACCTTCTCGTGCTGCCGCAGTAAGAAGATTGATGAGAGGCAATGCTCGATTAGACATGCTCACCTGGGGTTCGTCTTCATCCCCATCATCAACGGACGGCGCTGCCTTTGCTGCTTCGATCCCGGCAGTTAATCGACTCAGTGCTGCTGGCACATCTGCAGCCAGAATTGCACTGGGCACGGTTCCGCTGTGCCCCATTATTTTCAGCATAGCCAGAGCGACATCGCCAAACATGGTGATATCGGCAGAGGCATCGGTGGTAAATGTGACGAGCATATCGTTCTCCTCGAATAAATTATGAAAAATCGGGATCTGGGCCCCCGAATTTCGGTTTTAGTATATATTAGAAGCAATTGCTATCTAACACCTGTTTTCCTAATCAGCTATAATTTCATGGTATCGCTTCAAATCAGAAAGCAAGAATAAACGGGGCACCGATTTATAATGAACGAAACTTTTGAAAATGGCTTTCGCAAAGAGGTCGATGGCGTTACTAGCGTCTATTACGAAGGTTACTGGATAAAATGCTATGAGCTGCCCGTAGACAACCTCTCGGCAAAAAAGCAGCTGATAGAGTCATTGACACGCCGTCTGTTCAACCATATGGAACACGGCATCAATATCCCGGGAAAACTACTCGATGATGTTCGTGCAGCTTATAATGCTGAACAAGACTCGAGAAAAAAACGCGTAAAAGGAGCCATGCTCGCCGGCGCTCTGTTCAACCGCGCTGCCGACATCTTCACACACCTTGTCGAGCTCGAGTCCTGTGGTGTTGAGATACTCCCTGAGAATGACCTGAAGCATACCTGTGGCCTGTGTCTTCGCGAGGCACTTGAATTTGGCAAACTGGTTAAACACCGCAACGGTGATGAAGGTATCGATGAACTATGGGGCGAACCCTTCAAGGCTTTCATCATGCCGATTGATGCATTCTACGAAAGCCGATACCTCAAGATCGCGATGACGATGAAAAATATCGATCAGGCGGCTTCTTATATGGCTAACTGCATTGAAAGTGACCCGCGTTTTCCCGGAGTGGCTCAACTGATTATGGAATATGCGAAGACTGCCAGGCACAAGTGTGAAACGCTACGCACTGATGATGACATCTTCGATGTCTGGTCAAATTTTGTAGTAGCTGGTGAAGAACTCACAAACTTTACACCTGTGCAAAACCCCACCCACACTGACGAACCACTGATAGATATATTAGACGTTAAACATATGCTTAAAGAGGGTGTCAGACTGATCGGATTTATCACCCGGGCGCGTACGCCTATGCCGCTAAGCACCAAAAACTTTTTTAGCGAATGTGGGCTTTACAAGGCACGGGCACGATAAAAGATTCACCGGGCCGTCCAATGACTGGAAAAGATGGCACAATTTATCTTGTGCATTAATATATTGAAAAAATTGCTGTCTCCCCCTGTTTTCCTGCTTGTTTTTTGACCTCGGACAAAGTTTTATTATTCGATAGTGATAGCCTGTTTAGTAATATTTTTCAGGATATCATTCAGCACACTTTTTCTGGTTACGAAGACTTAATTTAATATCACTCTATAGAGAATAAATCTAATGAAACAGAATTATATCAACGCAAACTGGCTGCTGTGGCCAACCATGCTACTGCTCATAATATCAAATGGCGTTTTTGCTGCAGACTGCCCTACTGATATCAAAGCGATAACCAGTGCAGATGCAACAGTGCCGGTTGAAATTCTAGCGTTTCGTGTTAAACCACTGACAAAATGCGAGCTTGAAACTGAAGCACAGGCCTGGCTTTTATTGTTGCAGGCAAAAGTGTCAGAGATCAGTAATGCTAAAATAGCTGCGATCTACAAGACAGAAGAAATAAAAAAGGCAAAAAAAGTTGAAGATACCCTGGAGGATGTAAAAGAAGCAAAAGAAGGCACAGACCGTGAACAGGCAATGGAAGCTGCCGAGGAAGCGAAAACAGCCTTGAAACAGGCAAAGGAAATTGAAAAGAAATCTACTGAAGATGCCTCCGTGCAAAAAGCGATCATGGACGCTGAAACTAAAGTCAAAGAAAGCGGTGAGCCTGTCACTTCATCAGCTAAAACAACAGAAGCAAAGGCAAACTTGAAAACTGCACTGATCGTACATGTTACCAATCTGATGGCACAAAGGACTGCGCTTGTCGATCGCTTCAATGTCGTATTGACTGAGCTCGATGCTAAAGGCGGTACGTCCGAGGAATACAGAACTTATATCAAAGCAATATCCGGCATCAAAGTTGATGTTACCGACGCCAGTGCAACATGGACGACAGTTACCGGCTGGTTGATGTCTGCTGAAGGTGGTTTTCGCTGGGCCCTCAACGTGATCAAGTTTATCGTTATCATAATCGTATTTTATCTGCTCTCGATCGTTGCTGGAAAAGCCGCAAAAAAAGCCTTTTCCAAATCGAAACATTTCTCAACATTATTACGTGATTTCCTGGTGATGAGTGCTCGTCGACTTGTCTTGATAGTTGGTCTTTTTGTTGGTCTCTCTGCGCTGGAGATCAATATCGGTCCGGTACTCGCAATCATCGGCGCCGCCGGTTTTGTGATTGCATTTGCATTGCAGAATTCATTGAGTAATTTTGCCAGCGGCATACTCATGTTGATCTATCGGCCATTTGATATTGGCGATGTAATCAATGTAGCGGGCTCGCTCGGCAAGGTAGAGTCGATGAACCTGCTGTCAACGCAACTGAGAACGCCAGATAACCAACTGGTAATCGTGCCTAATAATTCAGTCTGGGGTGATGTCATCATCAATGTTACTGGTATCACACAGCGTCGTATCGACCTGGTTTTCGGCATCGGTTATAACGATGACATCGATAAGACACAGACAGTTCTCGAAGATATCATTAACGGTCATGAACTTGTCTTAAAAGAGCCTGTACCAATCGTGAAACTGCATGAGCTTGCAGACTCATCAGTTAACTTCATCTGTCGGCCGTGGGTCAAACCTGATGATTACTGGAATGTTTACTGGGATATCACAAAAGAAGTTAAGCGCCGCTTTGACCGGGAGATTGGCAGGCCGGTTGAATCGCTGAGGTTTTTAATTGCTTCAATGTGCAGTTGCAAGGCCGTTACCGGCTCTTTCAGAAAGCCAATCTGATTGGCCTCAGCGGCACCGACGATTGCGGCAGACTTATACAGAGTTCCAGGCATGACTATCCCTCCACCACGCGCCAGAACGGCAGGTGCATATCATCGTTGGCGGGTTCAAATTCCACCTTAACCTCAGCGCCGATCCTGATGTGTTCAGGTTTTAAGGGATCCACACCGCGCAACACTGTGAGCATGCGGTCGCCTTCCTTCAGATCAATATAGGCGGTGACATAAGGCACCTCTTCCGCCCAGGGTCCAAACGCCATGTGCTGGACCGCATAGGTGTGTACCGTGCCTTCACCACTGCCCTGCATCCACTCCAGATTGGTCGAGTGGCAGTGTGGACAGATGAATCTCGG
>CAWBXM010000082.1:0-9072 GCA_963792545.1 uncultured Gammaproteobacteria bacterium
GTGATGCGAATGGTGTAATCACGACCAGGATTTGGGTTTTCAAAGGTTTCGAGTTCTTTAGAGGGTTTGCTTGACATGGTTTGTCTCAAAATAAATAAAAGGAGATTATACAGAATATAAAGGATGTTTTTTATATTATGGATAATTAATATTATGATTTTTTAATATGTTGTCACCATAGAATTCAGCACCTTACTGGTACTAGCTCAACAGCAAGCTATTGGCAAAAGTGCTAACTGAAATTTAACTGAAAAAGATAGCTAAATGCCCCTTAAAAAGCATGTCGAGTCATGTAAACTACGCGACATATTCCTGTAAACACCTTAACTGAAATAAAAAAATAATGCGTTTAAGCAAGATTAAACTCGCTGGCTTTAAGTCTTTTGTCGACCCTACCACGATCAATTTTCCGAGCAATCTGACCGGTATTGTTGGCCCTAATGGCTGTGGTAAATCCAATACCATCGACGCCGTGCGCTGGGTGATGGGCGAGTCGTCAGCCAAACATCTGCGTGGCGCGTCGATGGATGATGTTATTTTTAATGGATCATCTTCCAGAAAACCGATTGATTCGGCCGCAGTTGAACTGATTTTCGATAACAGTGAAGGTAAGTTGGGTGGGCAATACGCTAATTATGCTGAAATTTCGGTAAAGCGTCAGGTAACCCGTGACGGCATCTCTAAGTACAGTTTGAATGGCGCCAGATGTCGTCGCCGTGATGTCGCTGACCTGTTTTTGGGCACCGGCCTTGGGCCACGCAGTTATGCCATTATCGAACAGGGCATGATCTCACGGCTGATCGAAGCCAAACCTGAAGAATTACGTAATTTCCTGGAAGAAGCGGCGGGTATCTCGAAATATAAGGAGCGCCGCCGTGAAACAGAAAACCGTATTAAACACACACGGGAAAATCTGGAACGGCTGTCTGATCTGCGAGAAGAGATAGACAAGCAACTGACAAAATTACAACGTCAGAGTCACAGTGCCGTGCGTTATAAAGAGCTTAAGCAGGATGAACGTGAGCTGAAAGCGGGTCACCTGGCGTTACACTGGCGTGAGTTAAAGACCGAGCTGGATAGCCGAGATAAAGATATACAGAGTACCGAAACCATGTTGGAGCAGGTCATTGCCGAACAGCGTGCGACAGAATCGAGTATCGAATCGAATCGTCAGCAGAGTACCGATTCTGGTGAAGTCCTTAATAATGTACAGGCAGAATATTATCGCCTGGGTGCTGAAATAGCGGCAAAAGAACAGAGCATAAAACATCAGCGAGATCTATTACAGCGACAGCAGACCGATCTGGAGCAAATTGAAATAGCATTGGCTGACGCCACCCAGGCGATACAGTCTGACAAGCAGGATATAGAGGAATATACCGCCAACCTGGCTGATGAAGAGCCGCAATTGATCACCCTGAAAGCACAGGAAGAAGAAATTTCCGAATCGTTCCAGCAGTCTGAGCAGGCAATGCAAAACTGGCAGCAGCAGTGGGACGAAATCAATCAACGTTATTCTGCCGAAAGCCAGAAAGCGCAGGTCGAACGCTCGCGTATGGAGCAGCTGGAACGAAACCTGCAACAGTTAAAACAGCGCCTGCAGAAAATCGATGTTGAGAAACAGGCATTACGCGGTGAGAACCTGGCAGAACAGATTTCTGACCTGAATATTCTGCTAAAAAAATCCAGTGAAGAAAAAGAAAGCAACGAGCAGCAGTTAAGTGATGCTATCGCGCAGATCAGAGAAACGCGTGAACAGATATCAACAGTCGAACAGCAATCTGCTGATGTTCGCCGAAACATCCATCAGTATCAGGGAAGTCTGTCTTCAATGGAAGCCTTGCAGGAAGCCGCGCTGGGTAAAACAGATAAAGCTGCGCAGCAGTGGCTGGAAAAAAGTGGCATCAGCAAAAATGCTCGCTTTGCCGAACAGCTGGAAGTCAGCGATGGTTGGGAACTGGCGGTTGAAACCGTGCTGGGTGATACGCTGGAAGCGGTCTGTGTTGATGATATCGATCAATATTCATCTGCGCTTTCTAGTCTGGAAAGTAGTAATATTTCATTAATTGAAAGCGGGCTGGCAGGTGATGCTTCGGCCCCTGCATCAGATATGCTGCTGCAGCACGTTTCATCGACGCTTGAACTGGGTCATTTCCTGCACGATATCCGTTGCAGTGAAACACTGGACGATGCGCTGAAACTTCGTCATTCACTGGCGGTGGATGAGAGCATTATCACAAAAGATGGTATCTGGTTGGGTTCTAACTGGCTGCGTATCAGTCGTGATAAAGATGCCAGTACTGGCGTATTGGCGCGTGAGAATAGTATCCGCGAATGCCAGCAACAGTTAACCGAGCTGGAAGACAAAGCAGAAATAGTGAATGCCGAGTTAAACGGTTTACGCACTAACCTGCAAGATAAAGAACAGCAGCGTGAAGAGATTCAAAAATCATTGAACAGTATTCATTCGCGTCTTAACGAGATCAAGGCACAGATTACAGCGCGTGAGTCTCGTCATGAACATGTGACCAATCGCGGCAATGATCTGGATGTCGAACTGGAAGAGACACAGAGTCTGATCAGCAATAATGATGCTGAGATAGCAACAGCAACCAGGAATAGAAATCTGGCGCTGGAAAATGCTGAAAAAATGGAAGCTGATAGAAAATCCTTGCAGAGTCAACGTGACAATCTGCAACAGGAATTGCAGCAATACAGAACAAGTCTGCAACAGCACCGTGAACAGGCGCATCAACTGGCTATCCGTGTAGAAGGTCTGAGGACACGTCTTAGTGGTTTGCAGCACAACATTCAACGCATGGATCATGCGCAAACTGTTCAGTTGCAACGTAAGCAGGAACTGGTGTCGCTACTGTCAGAATCCACGCAACCAACGGAGCAGCTGGAAGCTGAGCTAAAAGAATTACTGGAACAACGTCTGCTTTCAGAAGAAGCGTTGACAGAGGCGCGTCGCAAAGTTGAAAGTATTAATCACAGCCTGCGGATGCTGGAACAGCAACGTATGGAGTTTGAGCAAAAAGCACAGACAGTACGTTCCCAGCTAGAAAAACTACGCATCGATAGTCAGGAAACACGGGTGAGAAGTAAGACCGCACTGGAGCAACTTGCCGAGACAGGTTTTGAACTGGAGTCTGTGCTTGCTACCTTGAATGAGATGGAGACAGAAAATAATCTGGCAACGAGCAAACAATGGGACGCTAAACTCGCCCAGGTAGCGCAGAAAATTTCACGTCTCGGGCCAATTAATCTCGCTGCGATCGATGAATACAAGGAGCAGTTACAGCGTAAAGAATATCTCGATGAACAGGATAGGGACGTTAATGCTGCGTTGGCGATACTTGAAGAAGCTATCGCGAAGATTGATAAGGAAACACGCAACCGCTTCAAAGACACCTATGATCATGTGAACTCACGTATCAAAGATATGTTCCCACGTCTATTCGGCGGTGGTACTGCCTATCTGGAGATGACAGGTGACGATCTATTAAGCACCGGTGTCGCCATCATGGCGCGGCCACCGGGTAAACGTATTTCAAATATTCATCTTATGTCCGGTGGCGAAAAAGCGCTGACTGCGGTAGCGCTGGTGTTTGCTATATTCGAACTAAATCCAGCACCATTCTGTATGCTCGATGAGGTAGACGCGCCACTCGATGAGGCCAATGTCGGTCGATTCTGTCAGCTGGTTAAAGAGATGTCTGCACGTGTGCAGTTCATTTTTATTACTCATAACAAATCCACCATGGAAATCTCAGAGCACTTAAGTGGTGTTACCATGCGTGAGTCAGGTGTCTCACGTATGGTCTCTGTTGATGTGGCCGAGGCCGCAACCCTGGCAGGTGTAGGAGCGTAAGCCGGTGGAATCGTTGCGCTGGGTTTTGCTCGCTGCAGGCATTGCATTTGTCATCATCATCTATGTTCTCGGCCGTAATCGCCGGCGACGTAACCACTCTGCTATCGATGATTTGGTGGAAGATGACCTGCCTGCATTTACCGCGCGTAGTCTGGATGACGTCGATGAAGGTGTGGGTGAGGTTAGAGTGGTGTCTGGCTCATCTGTCGATGCTGACTACGATTTAGATCTCAATGTTTCTACCCAGGCTGAATCATCAGCGGATTCAGCAGCTGCGGATGCTGACGATAAAAATGTAACTAATGACATTATCGTGTTGTATATTCTGCCGAAAGCAAACCAAATATTACACGGTGCGCAGATTAATAGCTCGGCGCAGGCGATGGGATTAACTTTCGGTGAGATGGATATCTTTCATTATAGAAATAAAAACCGGAATGTTTTTAGCCTGGCCAACATGCTGGAGCCGGGGTCTTTTAATGCTGACACCATACACGAATTAAAAACCACTGGACTGACAGTATTCATGCAACTTCAGAAAGGTGATCCGCTGGATGACCTGACCGAAATGCTGCAACGCAGTTATCAATTAGCTGGCTTGCTCGATGCAAGAATATGTAATCACAGACGTGAGCCATTGACCGAGCAGGACGCTGAAAATTATCGTTCGCAGGTCAGCGCGTTTTTGAGTAGGGAAGTGTCTGACCTCTCTAGTGAAATCTGAATCGATTAATCTCACTCCAGAGCTCATAGTGGTTTTTTGATGTGTTGCGTCGCAGACGTATTAGCGGTTAAAAAAATAAAATAGATGTCTACATCCGTCGAAAAAGAAATCGAAAAACTGCACGAGCAACTTCGATACCACGCCTATCAATATTATGTATTAGATGATCCCGATATTCCCGATGCGGAATATGATCGTTTATATAAACAGCTTATTGCCCTGGAAAAGAAACGCCCTGAATTAATTACTACCGATTCGCCTACGCAACGTGTTGGTTCGAAACCATTAACTGGGTTCGAACAGATAAAACATCAGCTGCCGATGTTGTCACTGGATAATGTTTTTGATGAAGATGAGTTAAAGGCATTCAATCAACGTATACAGGATCGCTTAAGGATCAGCGACGATATCGAGTTTGTTGCTGAGCCAAAACTCGATGGGCTGGCGATCAGTCTTCGTTATGAACAGGGACTAGCTGATCTATGCAGCGACACGCGGTGATGGTTCGACCGGTGAAGACGTTACGCAAAATGTTCGCACTATGCGGTCTGTACCACTAAGGTTGTTAGGCAAGGACTACCCACCCGTACTTGAAGTCCGTGGTGAAGTCTTTATGCCTAAAGCCGGCTTTGAAAAACTCAACCAGCAAGCGCATGAAAATGATGAAAAAGAGTTCGCCAATCCGCGCAATGCAGCAGCAGGTTCTCTGCGACAGTTAGATCCCAGCGTAACGGCTAAACGCCCGTTGAGTCTGTATTGTTATTCAACAGGTGTGGTTGAAGGTCGAACACTTGCTGATACGCATTTTAAAATTCTTCAGCAACTTAAGGGTTTTGGTCTGCCAGTCTGTGATGAGATAAAACAGCTCACCGGGATCGATGCCTGCCTGTCTTATTATCGGGATATTTTAGATCGTCGTGACAAACTGGCTTATGACATCGATGGCATCGTCTACAAGGTGAATTCGATCGAACTGCAAAGTAGGCTGGGATTTGTTGCACGGGCGCCACGCTGGGCGATCGCCCATAAATTTCCTGCGCAGGAAGAGATAACTACCGTTATCGATATCGATTTTCAGGTAGGGCGTACTGGCGCAATCACCCCTGTTGCACGCCTGCAACCTGTATTCGTCGGTGGTGTTACGGTAAGTAATGCCACCTTGCACAACATGGATGAGATACGCCGTAAAGATATCCGTATCGGTGATCAGGTGATCGTACGTCGCGCGGGTGATGTGATACCTGAGGTTGCTCGTGTCGTACCCGGCTCCAGAAAAAAACCGCTGCCAGAAATTCAGATGTTAACCCGATGTCCCGTGTGTCAGTCTGCGATCGAACAGATAGAAGGTGAAGCTATCGCGCGTTGTACCGGTGGCCTGTTTTGCCGTGCGCAACGTGCACAGGCGATAAAGCATTTCACTTCACGTAAAGCAATGGATATCGATGGACTCGGTGACAAGCTGGTAGAGTTACTGGTCGAAGAAGACCTGATCAATACCGCTGCTGATCTCTATCAATTATCTGTAGATAAACTGGCTTCATTAGAGCGCATGGGTGAAAAGTCAGCAAAAAATCTGGTCGTTGCACTGGAAAAAAGTAAACATCCGACTCTATCGCGTTTTATCTATGCCCTGGGTATTCGAGAAGTCGGCGAGACCACAGCGATGAACCTCGCTAACGAGTTTTTGACTTTGGCTGCGATAGAGCATGCGGATTTTGATGAGTTAATAGAAGTCTCTGACATCGGTCCGATCGTCGCACAACACATCGTTAACTTCTTTCAGCAGCCGCATAACCTGGAAGTCATCGATCAATTACTGGCAGCCGGCATAGAGATTCGAAATGTCGTTCGTAGTGCGAATGAGGCTCAGTCGGGCAGTGCGCTTTACGGTAAGACCGTGGTCATAACTGGAACCTTGCCAACATTGTCACGCGAAGAAGCGAAACAAAAGATGCAGGCGGCAGGTGCGAAAGTGACGTCTAGCATCTCTGCAAAAACAGATTATCTGTTAGCCGGTGACAAGGCGGGTTCAAAATTGACCAAAGCAGAAAAGCTGGGTGTTCAGGTGATCGACGAGAATGCTATGCTGGCAATGTTAAACCAATAGCTTTTGTTGCTGCGGTTTATTGAAAGACGGAAAACGGCCACAATGGGCTTTAAGCAAAATTTTTTTCCGCAAATGAACGTGAATGAACGCAAATACAAACAATATTCATTAAAGGCTGTTATTCAAGCTGTAATGCGGTAGAGCGGAAGGATCTTATGTTTAATGTAAGGTTAACTGTCCGGTAAGATCCTTCACTATCGTTCAGGAAGACAATTACTAACTAAGGTTTTAATTTGCGTTCATTCGCGTTCATTCGCGTTCATTTGCGGAAGGTATTTTAATTTTTTATCTGTTTGCAAAGAGTTGGCGACAGACCGTTAAACTAAAGCATCAAAGATTACGGCTAACCGAGGTTGGTTTTATTTAGAGGATGCTGGTTCAGATACGATTCCAGGCCTGGAAAATTCTTAGTACCATAGTTTTCTGGTGGTATTCGGCGAAGCATGCTGAAATCATTAGCCTTAAGGATCTTTTTAAGGCGTGCCTGATTCTGTCCCAGGCCATGGACATAAGGTCTTTCGCCATCGAAGTGAGCAATCTCAAAGTTGTATACTTTGTTGAATTGAACATTGAGACGATCTTCAACTTCGTTGGCATAAAAATCTGGCGTCTTGCATAAAAGGTCTTCGCCAGATTGATATATTATTTTTTCATTCCCCTGCTCATCTAACTCAACCGTCAAACCGCCAAGAACAAGTTCCGGGTAAAGACGGTCTCGGCATTTTTCCAGATAACAGCGGTCAGACAGCTGAGCGATCAGGTCAGCGGTACCTAACAGGCAGCCGATCATATGCCACTTTTCATCGGGCAGATGAATATGTTCGATGGCGATCTCATAACCCGTGTAATGCACCATATCAGTGACTATCTGTGTATATTTACCCAGATTGACTTTATGCAGATAATGTTTCAGAAAATCGGCACTTCTTGAAACATGAACAGAAGTATATTCTGCGCCGTTAGAGTGCAGGTGATCTTGTTCATGGCGACTATAACCGGAATCGTGATATAGAGCGGTAATGATTGCGATGACTGCGCGTTCTGCACCGAGGCGTTCGCTTTTAGCCACACTGCGTTCATGGCCATTGATCAGGCGCGCAACTGCCAGTGTCGTGTCCATGGTATGTTGTTTATCATGGTACAGGGTGTCACAGGGAAGGTAGCCCGGATATTGTCCTTCAAATAAGTATTCGCAATCTTCGAATGCTTTTTTTATTATGGTTTCATCGAACTGTGTAAACGTATCGCTAAAAACTGCACATACCGCTTTACAGACCTTGTCGGTATGGGTAAGTTTGACATCGTTTGTGATGTCATAGCTTGATCGTCTTGTTCTCATGGGCAGATATTTGAGAAGGCATAAGTTAGATTATATTTATAGACGATAATTATAGAAAATGTCCACTCCCACTGTTCATAATATGGGCAGTTTCAAGTTTCACTTAACATTAAGCGTATACCTGCTGCAAAATTAAGTCAGCCTGAATTCAATGCCGTAGGTGAATTTATTTGGCGGTATGAGTAAAGCTACCATCCCAGTTTTCTGCCGGTGGATTCTCTCGAGGTGGATCCTGTAAATTTTCCGGTCTGGATCCAGCTGGCTTAGACTGGAAATTTCTTCTTCAGCAGCATCCCAATTTTGCGCACGGTATTGTTTGATAGCGAGGTGAAACCGTTCGAGTATTATTCTTTCAGCTTTATCGATGTTTTCCAGTAGACCCAATGGTTCGAATATAGTTACCGGTTTGTCCTTACCTTTGACCCTTACCCGGTCTAGCTCACGGTATTCATATTCAGGAACGGCATGCCTGGTAAATTCGCTGGTTATGATGTCGACGCCATATATTTTAGTCAGGCTCTCAAGACGGGACCCTAGATTTACCGCATCACCCAAAATGGTGTAATCGAGACGAAACTCAGAGCCTTTGTTGCCGACGTTCATGATGCCACTGTTGACCCCGACACCGACATAGATCTGTGGCCAGTGTTTTTCGGAAAATTCTCCACGTAGAGTTTTCATACGTTCTACGATGCAGAGTGCGGCATTTAAAGCATGCAATGCATGTTTCTCATCTTTTAGTGGTGCGCCCCAGAATGCCATTACTGCGTCGCCCATGTATTTGTCGATGGTGCCGCGATTGTCGTGGATGACCCGTGTGATGGGGGTGAGAAAAGCATTTATATAATCGGTCAGCTCTTTTGGTTCAAGGCTTTCTGAGATGCTGGTAAAATCACGAACATCTGAGAACAGCACTGACATTTCGCGCATCTCTCCATCGAGCTTGATCTCATCCATTTTTTTACTCATCTCATCGACCAGTTGTGGTGGGACGTATTGACCGAAGAGATGGGTCAACCGGCGTTTAC
>CAWBXM010000083.1:0-11685 GCA_963792545.1 uncultured Gammaproteobacteria bacterium
ACTCGACACTTATACTCACCTTATGGCCCAACTCACGCAAGAAACCTGCCCAGCGATTAGCGGTTGCACGGTTTCCATTTAGTGATTTTGCTGCTGCAGGTGTTATTATTCCTATATGCATAAGCCCTATACTAAACTAAAAACAATAAACGAAAAAAATTTATAACTCATGCCTCATACAAGCATTGATAAACAGACTGTCGAGCAATTAATCACCGATCTAAAAGAGGCCCGACAACGCACCTTAGCCCTTGTCGATGGCCTTGATCAGCAGCAGCTTATCGGACCAAAACTTGATATCGTGAATCCGCTGTTATGGGAGATTGGTCATGTCGCCTACTTTTATGAACTGTGGATATTACGCCACCTGGATGGTGCAAAACCCTCTCTAGAAAATGCAGATGAAGTTTATGATTCGATCAACATAGCACACGAGACTCGCTGGGACTTACCACTGTTATCGCTGGACGAAACTAAAGCCTATATGCAACAGGTACTGGACGCAGTCATACACCGCTTAAGAAACAAAACACTGAGCGCACAGGATATTTACCTGACACATTACGCCCTGTTCCATGAAGACATGCACACAGAAGCTTTTACTTACAGTCGACGTACACTTGATTATCCAATGCCCAAATTTAAAAACACGGTTCTGCAAGATGAAACATACACTGCAGGCCCACTTGATGGCGATGTGCAAATCGATGGAGGAGTTTTTCTACTCGGCGCAGACACAAACATCGATTTCTGTTTTGATAATGAAAAATGGCAGCATCCTGTAAACATTAAACCTTTTGCTATCGCTCGCGCAGCTACCAGCTACCTACAGTACGCAAAATTTGTTGATGCTGAAGGTTATAACAATCAACAGTACTGGGATAAAGAAGGCTGGGACTGGTTACAAAAAAATGATATCAAACAGCCCAACGGCTGGAAAAAAGATAATGATGGACACTGGTTAGTCAAACAGTTCGACCAGTGGCAGGCCCTGTCTCCACATGCTGCCGTTATTCACATCAACTGGTACGAAGCTAATGCCTATTGCCGCTGGGCAAATCGTCGATTACCTACTGAAGCTGAGTGGGAAATGGCCGCTTGCGGCAACTCTGAAACAAAACCGAGCTATCCCTGGGGCAATGAACCGCCTACTGAAAAACACGTTAACATGGACTCACGCGCCATGCGCAGCATAGATGTCGGCGCCTTACCGGATGGTGACAGCGTCTATGGCTGTCGCCAGATGCTGGGCAATGTATGGGAGTGGACGGCAGACACTTTCAACCCCTACCCCGGATTTGTTGCAGACATGTATCAGGATTACTCGCAGCCATTATTTGGACAAACCAAGGTTCTACGCGGCGGCGCGTGGAGCACACGTTCACGGCTGATCAGAAACACCTGGAGAAATTATTACGGGCCTGACAGGAACGATGTATTTGCCGGCTTTAGAACCTGCGCCATTTGAAACATCTTTTTTATAAGACGTTCAGATAAATTAGCCGTCAGGGAAATTTGGCCGATACAGTAACATAATAAGCCGTAAATATACTTTCAGATTAAACTAGCCACTATGAACTCACGCCATCTACAGTTCTACATAACGACAGAATCACCCTGCGGTTATTATGATGATAGAAATAGCCGCAATCTGGTCCCCGACCCGAAACTTCGGCTCAACATGCCGATCTACAACCAGCTAATTCAGCATGGCTTCCGCCGCAGTGGTGCACACTGCTATCGTCCGCACTGCGATAATTGCCATGCCTGTGTTGCCTGTCGAATACCGGTACAGGCATTCAGTCCCAGTCGCTCACAAAAACGCTGTTTAAAAGCCAACCAGGCGTTAAGACTTACCACTGTTAGTGCTGGATTTAGTGAAGAGTATTTTGAATTATACCGTCGCTATCTCAATTCGCGGCATGTCGATGGCACCATGGCCGACCCTTCAGAAGAAGACTTTAAACAGTTTTTATATTGTGACTGGGCAGACACACAATTTTTTGAACACCGACTTAACGGGAAACTGGTCGCTGTTGCGGTGACCGATATCATCAGCGATGGTGTTTCAGCGGTATACAGCTTTTTTGAGCCGGAAATGGTTAAAAACAGCCTCGGCACCTATTGTGTACTGAGTCTAATAGATTATGCTAAAAAATTCGGCCTGGATTATGTATATCTCGGTTACTGGATAAAAGATCACCCTAAAATGCACTATAAGTCTAATTTCAGGCCACTACAGCTCTATCTTGATGAACACTGGCAAACCCGCTTTGCGAACATCATCAAGCAATAACATAAAAAAACCTTCCATTTAAGCCGCTATTTGACGATTCCGGTTGTGTTATTATGAAATCATGAATACTCAAGATACCATCACAAAAAAACTAAATAACGCCTTTTCTCCCGAGCACCTTGAAGTGGTAAATGAGAGCTTTATGCACAATGTTCCCGAAGGCTCTGAATCCCACTTTAAAGTAACTATCGTCAGCGATGAATTCGAGGGAAAAATGCTGCTCGCACGCCACCGCCTGGTCAACAAAGTACTAACCGATGAGCTAAATAAAGAGCAATCAGAAGGCGGCGTGCATGCACTCGCATTACACACCATGACCATGAAAGAATGGTTTAAAAAAGGTAATTCACCTGACTCACCTGAGTGCCTTGGTGGCGGCAAAGATAGTAATGAAAAATGAAAAATGCGCTGAAATTGTTGCATATAATTCTCAGCATACACTCCATCCATGGAGATGCGCTGTAATTGTTCCATACAATTCTCAGCATACACTCCATCCATGGAGATGCGCTGAAATTGTTCCATACAATACTCAGCATACACTCCATCCATGGAGATAAATATAACAAGACCGTACAGATTCATAACTTAGGCAGGCTCTATCATGTTCGACATACCACCCATAATATTAAATTTCGTTTATGTCATGTTTGGCGGCTTCCTAACGCTGGCGTTCATGAAACTCAGCTGCACCATGTTCAACCGAATGGTTGATTTTAATATCAGCGAAGAACTTGGCAAAGGCAACATTGCAGTGGGCCTGATGGTCATGGGAATATTCATTGGCCTGGGCATCTCCCTGGGGCTGGTGATAGGTCTGGGACTCAGCTAATGCGTATTTACTAGCCTTTACATATGCGCTTATCTGCCATCCTCTTCATTGCTGCTCTTGCCTTAACGTTAACCCCCCCAGTCGTTAACGCAAGATTTATCGATCACCCTGTTCACTCCGGAAAATGGACAGATAAATACGATCGCCATTTTAAAAAATACAGCAAACGATATTTTGGGCCGCTATTCAACTGGCACTGGTTCAAGGCACAGGCCATTGCTGAATCGGCTTTAAATAACGACGCAGAAAGTCATGTTGGCGCACGCGGTCTGATGCAGATAATGCCCGGCACTTTTGCAGACATTTCAAAACAGAACCCTCACTTCACACAGCTGGAACTACCAAAATGGAATATTGCTGCGGGTATATATTATGACCGGTCACTCTATATAAAATTTAAACAAACCTCGGAACAGGACAAACTCTATATGACATTTGCCAGCTACAACGCTGGTTATGGTCGTATCCTTAACGCCTCAAAACTTACCGCCAGTAAAGAAAAAAACTGGAATGAGATCAGACCTCATCTGCCGCAAGAAACACGCGGTTACGTCAACCGCATCAGAACGCTAATGGGTGAAAACGAATAAACAGGAGGCAAGCTGAACACAGGCAATAGATAAGCACATTATCCTACGATACTTCTTCAACATCCCCCGCTATAACACCTCAACATACCTCCTCAGTAGAATAGCTATAGTTTAAAAATCGTATTATTCTCAACTTTATTTTTGAAACTATCCCACCAGACAATACTCTGATATTCATCATAAATATTCTCTTATCACTATGTCTCATCTATGTAGCTTAATCCTCATTACATGCCTGTCGAGCTTTTCTCATTATCGCTGACAGCCCAGTGATTGACAGCAATGTACAACAAACAAACTCTGTGCAAAATACTAGCGCCGGTTATAGTGCCCTCAAATTATTTCTTGAAGATGAACAACACCTTACGATTATCAGGCGCACAGAAATGGTTATTACTTTTTCTGGCATAAGTGAAAAATCGACAGCGCTCGTCGATAAGATTGCAAGCACATCAGAACAGGCACTCGCAGAACTTGAGAGACTTTCTAAATTAAAACCTGCTTTTACCTTTAAAGAATTTTCTGATGAAATGATCGCCAAGGCGACCCTTGATTCGCTACGAATAACAACAGCTAAAGAGTTTATATTTAAACCCGATGACTTTGAAAAAAACTTACTGATCAGCCAACTAAAAGCTTTACGTTTAATAAGTCATCTTGCCAGTCAACTGGAGGAAAAAGAAACTAACAAACAACGAAAAATCTGGCTGATTAAATTAGCACATAAATATGAAAGCTATTATCAGCAGGTTAATGCAAGCATAGTAATTTCTTCCAGAAGAAGTTAACAGGTCATTACGCAAAGTACACTTTAAAGCCGTAAATAATTCTGTGTAACTGCATTTAATGATTGTTAATTATGTGCTGCAGGCTCAGGCGCTATGTTATCGATATCTTCCAGCAGAGGGTTATATACCCAGACAGTCTGATCCAGGCTACCCTGCTTCACACCATCCTGCGCCACGCCATCACTGTCAAGTATGGCAACCTGACTCCACTTTCCCTGTTTAAACATCTCTAATACGACCTGTCCTTTTTGCAGCGTTGCCATCACTTCCATCTCGACTGACGGACCTTTCCTGGCATTCAGCTTATTAGCTTTTACCTGACGTTTTGTGCCAAATAAAGAGGCATGCTCCGTGAGCATCGCATGCATACGATCATTCATCGGTTCATCATTTCTCAGCATCATGGACTGTAATGATATGACTGCATCTTCCTGCCCGGCAATGGCTGAGAGCAAATAATAATCGATCGCTTTATCTGGATTCTTCGGTACAGCACCTTCTCCCAGACTATATAACATGCCGATAGAAAAACTGGCGTCAGCATTACCTTGCGCTGATGCTTTCTCCCACCAGTCTAACGCCAGACTGTCATTGACTCTCAAACCGTAACCATTCAGATACATCCAGCCAATATTATACTGGGCATCAGCATCACCAGCTTCAGCCAGCGGCCGCATTATGCAATAAGCCACAGCAAAATCGCCTGTGCGCATAGCCTCTACCGCATCATCAAGATCATTCGCCACGGCTCCCACGCTAGATATTAGCGATGCGATAAACAACAATGATATTTTTAAAGTTCTACTTTTCATCAACTGATGTTTTATAGCGTATCAAACGTATGACAAGCAGGATCACAAAAATACTGTGCCAGAAGAGATCAAAAATATCTATCGGTTTTACTAACTCACCATTGATCAACATGCGTGTTTTTTCCACCAGGTGCGGCTCAGGTGAAAACGGTGCAAGTGACATAAATATAGCTACTATAGCCAGTGGCAATAACGGAATTCTATCAATTAACTTCAACATCATTATGCCTCGTTAAAATAGTTTTGCAGATATTCATCAAAACTGATCGTGTCAGATGCTTCTATCTGCTTTTGTTTGAGCAGTGACTGTTTTGCCATATCTTCGAAAAACTGTATTTTTTCTTTAGATAAAGATTGTTTTTTATAATACTGGTAATGATGCTCAGACATGCGTTTTGCATAATGAAAAAAACCTTCACCATGTGCTCTCATGTCCGCAAGCATTCTTGCTGATGGCGTTAGATCTGGATCAAATACACTAGCGATCTGTGACTTCACACTGGTGAAATAACTTTCGCAATAATTTGCATTATCGAGCAATCCGGCAACATCTTTCATCTTATTACACAATTCCGTTGCCCAGTCCTGCAGACTAATTTTTTTAACGCCCTGCTCACCACTGCAACGCTGCAGATCCAGCCCCGGCTCTCTGCCTTTATGTGCCACCAAAACCATATTTTCATCAATCGCATCAACTTCGTTGCTGCTTAGTGCCGGGCTAGGCTGCAACAGACAAAACAACATAAACACTTCCAGAAAACACAGCTGTTCTGAATTAATACCGTGTGGATCAAACGCATTTACATCTAATGATCTCAACTCTACGTAAGCGATGCCTCTTCTTTCCAGAGCCGTCGACGGCTTCTCATCACCCTGCACTATCTGTTTCGGCCTGACACTACTGTAATACTCATTTTCGATCTGCAAGATATTAGTATTTAGCTGCTGGTATTCACCGTTTACTTTTACACCGATCTCTTCAAATCCAGAATACGGTGTATTGATGGCGCAGCGCATACTCGCGATATAACTATCCAGCGAATCATAATTGGCTTTTATACCCGCCAGCTCTTCTTTGTTATTCTGATAGCCGATATCACCCAGTCTTAACGATGTCGCATAGGGTTCGTAATATGTATTACTATCAAACTCCTGCAACATTGTTCGCCTGCCATTCACAAACGATTTACACACAGCAGGTGAAGCACCAAAAAGATACGGCACCAGCCAGCCATAACGTAATAAGTTTCGCACCAGCCCCATGTATTGATCGGAGACAAAATCCTGATAACCATCCGAATTATTTAACAGTATTTGATAGCGTTGCCAAAATTCTTCTGAATAAGAATAGTTAAAGTGCACACCGGCAATTACCTGCATAGCCCTGCCATATCGCAAGCCCAAGCCTCGTCGATATACTGTTTTCATCTGCGCGGCATTAGATGAACCATATTGTGCAAGCGGAATATCGGTTTCACCGGCAACCACACACGGCATGCTCGTTGCCCACAGAATCTCACCATCTAACTGCCGGTAGATAAAATTTTGAATATCATCGAGTGACTGTATGACTTCAGTCACGGAATCACAGGGTGGTGTAATTAACTCAGCCAGCGCTTCAGAGAAGTCTGTGGTTATTTGCGGATTAGTCAGCGCCGAGCCCCAGGCTAGCGGATGTGGTACCTGAGAGATACCGCCTTCTATTGATACCCGCAGGCTTTCTTTCTCCAGACCTATTTTAGATGATGATAATGCGCTCTCACATTCAGTGTCTGAGAGTAATGAAATGCGTTGTTGCAGTGACTGATACAATTGTTATTTTTCGTGTAGCTAAATTAGAAGTTGATTATACATAGAATGTCATCGCTCTTTTGCCTTTAGTTTAAAGCGGCTTTAACAGAGTCGTCGTTTTTAACTGATGACTTAAAACTATCCTTGCACAACCCGGTAGCGCGGTTTACTCTTCTTCAAATCCACATCCGCACTGTCTGTAGCAGGCACTATCCGGTACTCAAAACGACAGCCCATGGCCCTGGCCGCTTTTTCCATCATTTTCAGCGTGACCGCACCACGAGACTCATCTTTTTCCAAAACCGAAATTCTCGCCGCACTCACCTGCATAAGCTCGGCTAACTGAAAACCCTTTAAACCCTGCTTTATTCGCATGTTACGAATCCAGTTCAACTTACTCATAATTCACCTTTATTAATATATACATTAATTATTAATATATATATTAATAAAATAAAAAACGCAATAAAAAACCTGATTATTTAATCAGGTTTTTTAAATTTAACCTCTGCGCCCTACAGCGAAAGACCCTTTAATACTAATCAAGCACGTGTGAAACCAGGCCATCAGCCAGTTTCGGTTCGAACCAGGTGGATTTTGGTGGCATCACTTCACCGGCATCAGCCACGGCCATCAAAGCTTCCATGCTGGTCGGATACAGAGAAAAAGCTATCGCCATCTCACCACTGTTGACGCGTTTTTCCAGCTCGCCCAGGCCGCGGATACCCCCGACAAAATCGATACGATTATCAGTCCGTGGATCAGAGATACCCAGAACCGGCTCGATAAGTGTATCTGCCAGCAGGCTAACGTCAAGTGACGCCACAGGATCATCAGGCACTAGTTCAGTATTAATGTTCAGACGATACCACTGGCCATCGAGATACATGCCGAACTCCGTGGCTTTGGCTGGTTTAACGGCGGTTGATTCCTCAGTAACGCTGAACGAAGCTTTCACTTTTTCCAGTAGCTCCTCTTTGCTCAGGCCGTTTAGATCAGTGATCACGCGGTTGTAATCCAGGATATTCATCTGGTTATGCGGATAGATAACTGACAGGAAATAATCACAGTTCTGCTCACCATCACCGCTGCCATTCTCTACGCTCATGTCGTGACTCTTAGCGATACGTGAAGCCGAAGCTGAACGATGGTGGCCATCAGCGATATAGATCGCATCCATCGCTTCAAAACCGGCACTGATTTTTGCAATGGTTGCTTCATCATCGATCTTCCAGAAAGTATGCTGCACCCCGTCATCCGCAGTCACATCGACCAGTGGTGGCTGCTTAGTGGTCTGCTCTAAAATTGCATCCATATCCGCCTGTGATTTATAGGCCAGCAGCACCGGGCCAGTCTGCGCATTTAAGGCTTCGATCTGACGCACACGGTCGTCTTCTTTTGCCGGGCGGGTAAATTCATGTTTGCGTACACGGTTAATATCGTAATCCGCCACCGATGCCGCTGCGACCAGGCCCACCTGTGAGTGGCCGTCCATGATTAAACGATACGCGTAATAACAGGGTTTTTCTTCACGGATCAAAATGCCTTCCTGCATCATCTTCTGCATGTTCTCAGCAGACTTTGCGTAGACTGACGGATCATAAGGATCAGTGCCTTCCGGCAGATCAATCTCCGCTTTAGAGATATGTAAAAAACTCCAGGGACGACCCGCTGCGCGTTCACGCGCTTCGGCAGAATTCAGAACATCGTACGGAGGTGCAACAACTTCTTCTGCGCGCTCAGGAACCGGACGCAGACCGGCAAAAGGTCTAATTAATGGCATAGTCATTCTCAGGTCAATTTTTGATCTGCAGATTATACAGTATCAGTCCACTAAGAATCTTTGATTAATTATAGGCAACTAAAAGAAATTGATCTTCCACTCAACCATAAATCTAGATAGCGCGTTCGAGTTTTAATAACCAGCTTTTGATATCAAGCTTATCACCATCCACAGCACCGTCGTAACCGCCGATACCTTTTGCAGCGACAACACGATGACAGGGGATCACGATCGGTACCGGATTTTTTCGGCAGGCATTACCTACTGCACGTGGCGAAGTTTTAAGAGTTTTAGCTATATCACCATAGGTGCGCGTTTCGCCGTAAGGAATTTTCTGTAGCTGTTTTAAAACGCTTCGCTGAAAATCGGTTACATCGAGTAAAACATCAATGTCGAGTTGTTTTAGCTTCGGCCTTGCAGCGAGGTATTTTATGAGTTTGTTTTTTACAATCTCCTGCTGTTTATTTTTGGCAGCTTTAGCAGGCTCTGCTTCAAGATAGGAAAGTTTCGATAATCTTTCACCGTCAAATTGCAAACCGATGGTTGCGATGTCGGTGGTGAATATTACGTCGTATTGTTGATCGTTGACTTTCATATTTCATTACCATGAATGAAGTGTGACTGATGACTCTCTAAAATTACTGCGTGCTCTTTAATAATCGAATTTTCTGCAGATTTTGATTGATCAATGCTTTACGTGAATCACTGGCGGTGATCTGTAACAGATCAGAAAAGACTTTTTTCGCATCATCATAAATCCTGGCTTGCATCAAAGACGTCCCCGCCTTAAAGCGGGCAGATTGCGCCCACAGGTCATTATCACCATCGCTTACTGCACGTGCTGATTCAAGATAATATAATGCAGCCTGGTCGTATTCTTCCAGTGCAAAATAGGATTCAGCTTTCCAGAAATAGATCTCGCGTTTTAACTTTTCATCTAAACCCTGTAGCGAGATCAGACCGAACAGGTTCAGCGCACGCTGGTGTTGCTGCACAGTCTGAAAATCAAACACTACCTGGATATAACGATCCAGCTCTGCAGTGGTAATGCTTTTCTCTTCGCCAAGCGTTTTACGTATCAGAGCCTCGCTATTTTCGTACTCGCCCTGCAGGATCAATACACGCGCTTTACGCATACGCCAGTCAAATAATGTTTTTCCCTGCGGTGGTTCCTTGAGGCTTTTCATTATGGTTGCCGCCTCAAAATAATCGCCTTCAGATAAGGCGTAATCCACCAGACGGTAGCGTACTTCATCCGGCAGCACATTGACGTCTTTTACTTTTTCACTGTGCAGATAAAGTTGATTGATTAATTCCAGACCGTTTTTACGTTGCTCGATTATCTCTACGATAGTTTCATGTTGCTGCCGCTTATTAGCAAAGTTATCATTATGTAATACCAGCGCTGCATTGAGCGATAGCGCTTTATCCGGCTGATTTTTGACTAGCTTGTCTGACAGTTTCTGCCATTGCTCATCATTGCCAAATAGCAGGCCATTATTGTTCGCAATCATCAGACCCTGTTTGTTATATAAGGACCACAGATCGTCAGCAGTTACCTGGTAACTGTCATCTATCACCGGGGTTTCAATACCCAGTGACAACATCGCCTCAATATTTAAAATTTGAGCGGCCTGATCAGATAGAATTTTTGAGGCCAGGTAGGCGACATAAGAATACGCCCACCTGGCAGGTTTACTTAAAAGCTGTCCATCCAGCAGTACACGCATCTGCTTATTGATTTCTGCTGCACTTTTCGGTTCGGCCTGTAATCTCGCAATCAGCAAGAAGGCTTCAACATCGATAGCGCTCTTGTCTGGCAGCTGCTCTAACAACTGGATTGATTGCTGTGGTTGATGAGCTTTCAAAAATAACTGCGCCTGCAACAGAACCCAGTCTATATTTAAAACATCAGATTTATAATCCTGCTCATATTTGATCAGCGCTCTTCGCGCATCATCATCACGCTGCATCTGCAAATAAGTACGGATAACCAGGCGACGCCAGACTGCGGGCAATGATGGGTCTCGGTATTCGGCTTCAGTATCCCACAATAATTGCTGCAGCTGTTTTAACGCCAGCTCACTTTGCTTTAGTTGCAGACGTGCTATGACCTGCTGCGTTTCAAACCATAAACGAATTTTTTTGGTGATATGACCTTCACCTTTTGCAGCTTCAAATAGCCATTGCGTTCGCTCTAAGAGCTGCTGCCAGCGCTCAAGCGCTGATAGCAGAATGATCCTTTTGTACTCAAAGGCGTACCAGTCTACGGAAAACTCGGGGCGTTTTTTTTGCTCATCTTCAAGAAGGCTAAGTGCAAGCGCAGGCAGACCAAGCTCAACAAGCTCATTCATCTGGTTTAGAGACTCGAATACAACTGACCTGTTGTTATCAGTCTCTGGTTTTTCAGCCTCTGGTTTTTCAGTCACGGGTTTTACAGCTGGAACCGACGCAGGCTTATCATCTGCAGAGATGCCATCTGTAGTAGTCGATGCGCCGGCCGGTACACCCAGGGGTTTTGTTGTTTGGCTATCCGGCGCAGGTTTGCTTTGCTGTGCCCAGCTACCGCCGTAAAGACCCAGCAGCAAAAAAACAAAAATAAATATGCGCATCGATAAACAACCCGTTGTTATAAGTTACTTTATTGTATCAGCGCTGAGCCTGATGGAAAGCTTTATTGCATCAACGAAACTATCTTTTATATTCATCAACACAGTAAAATCCAGGCGAAAAAAAGAGCGGCACTATGACCGCTCTCTTCTACTAACTTAAAAACTTTATAACTATCTTTTC
>CAWBXM010000084.1:0-16328 GCA_963792545.1 uncultured Gammaproteobacteria bacterium
GGCGATGTCCAGCAGAGAGGATTGCAGAGAAGTCGTCATCTGCCTCGGCATAAGTACCCGGTACCCAGATATGGACACCGAAAGCGCCCATCTTGGCGACAAAACCAATGGCCAGCAGGCTGAACACGATATTGATAGACGCGCCGCTGCCGCCGAGGTCGGCCAGCAGTTGACTGCCAGTGGCAGCAAAGGCGAGTGCAAAACCGGCAAGGATAAAATAGGCTGAAGCGAGTGAGAACAGCAGGTAAGTCAGCGCCGGTTTTACGCCACTATTATGATTGCTGTGGCCCAGGCTGATCAGCAGGTAGGAACTCAGTGTCATCAGTTCCCAGCTGAAAAAGAACTCTAGCGAGGTCTGCGCCCGTAACAGGGAGGCCAGTGATAACAGTAAAACCGTCAGCAGAGGATAAAAACCTTTACGTTTATCTGTGCGGTACATAGTGGCGATACTCACCAGCAGACCGCCACCGATAAGTAGATAACTGAACAACTGGTTGATGCCTTCAAGATCTTTGGTCAGCAGGTAACCGCCAAGAGCCACTGCGACCAGCATTGGCAGACTTTTAAAACGACCGCTTACACCGTCGAGCAGCCACATGGCAAAGCCCGCCACCAGCGGTAGAAATAGATTTGGACTGGCCATCTGCATATTTTTCGCCATGCCGTAGCCGGTTACCAGCAATAACAGGGCAGCTATTGCAACCGGAGCCCACTGCATGAAGCTGTTTGACGGATGTGCTTCGACTGTAGATGTTTCGATTGCTGGTGTGTCAGCGGTTTTCGTGTCGGTCGATTGCTCTGTGATCTGTTCATCACTCTTGTCTGCATCACTCTGGCGCGCATAACTGAACCAGCGAAACAGATAGGCCGCTTCCAGTAGTGAACCGATTAAAATTAATGCCATCCAGGCAAAATTATGATTAGCGGCTAGCAGCATCATCAGATCCCATTTCGCCCAGAATCCGGGGAATGGTGGTAAGCCGACCAGGGCAGTTATCAAGAATCCCAGCAGTACTAATAAAACAGGTTGACTGGCGATAGAGGACCATTCACGAACCGTCTTGCGATTGACGATACCGGCCAGCCAGAACAATCCAGCTTTGGCTAAAAGATGGTTAATGAAAAGGCCGCCGACGATGATGGGTAATTGCGCCGTTGCATCTAATTGATTCAATAGAGCTATCGCCAGAGTTAATAGCCCCATCTGGCCGATAGATGAATAACCGAGCAGACGTTTTGTGTTTTCCTGTTTCAGCGCAATCACGTTAGAAAAAAGGAAGGTCAATCCTCCAATCAGCGCAATGCTGGGCAGATAGATATCCATCAACGGTAATATTTTGTATAGCGCAAAAAACACACCGGCTGAAACACCCACAGAAATTAGCGAGGCGATACCACTGGGCGCCGTTTCATATACGTCCAGACCCCAGCCGTTTGCAGGGTAGGGCTTGAGTTCGATGAGCAGACTGGTGAGCAAAAAAACGGTAGCGATAAAACCGATAGGTCCCTGGACTAGATCGGCGTTTGCAATGATGTCGTCGATATTTAAGGTGCCGGTCTGGTAGTACAGGAAAGAGGTGCCGAGCAGGAACAATGCGGATGCGATCGAAGTCGCCATGATGTATTTAAAACCGGCGGCCAGCACGCTACCGGTACGCTCCATACCGATCAGGGCATAGGTGGCTATCGATGTGATCTCGATAAAGATAAACAGGTTGAACAGGTCACGGGTCATCACCATGCCGTTGATGCCCATCACCAGGATAAGGAACAGCAACAGGGCTGAGGCGTGTTGTTTAAGCGTCGGCAGATAATGCCATGCCGCGAGCAGTGCAACCGTGTTGACGGCGAGTACAAAACAGCCTTCGAACAGACCAAAATGTAAGTTGATCGAAAATGGCGGTTTAATGCCTGCAGTTTCGATGTCTATAGCCGGTGCACCGTTGGCGATTGCCAGCAGGTTAAGGCCAGCGATAAGCACCAGCCCGATGAGGGCGGTAAGGAAAACCGTTGTGGCAGCAACACGATGTACACGGTCAAACAGCGGGATCAGGAAACCTGCGCCCAGCGCCAGTACAAAAATCCCCAGTGGCTGCAATAACACCTGGTTAACAGCGATGTGAGTTAAATCCGGTGCTACCATTTCGACTCCGTCAGTTCGTCAATCATCATCGTCTTGCGTGCTCTAAAGATGCGTACTGCAAATGCCAGCATCACCGCGGTAACACCAAGACCGATGACGATAGCGGTCAGCACCAGCGCAGAAGGCACCGGGTCAACAACAAGATTGACGGCATCGTTCATCGCTACGGCATCATTGATGATGGGCGCAGTGCCACCGGTGACGTAGCCGATAGCGACCATGACCATGTGAATGCCGGTGTCCATCAGTGAAAAACCGATGATGATGCGGATCAGGTTACGCTGCGTCAGCATACCCCACAGGCCGATCAATATAAGACCAAAACCGCTGCATAGAGCGATAAGGGAGATGGGGAAATCAGTGAGAAGGTTCATGATGATCTGGTATCCTCCTGGCGGAAGCGATCGAGCACTGCACTTAGCTCAAAGCCCACTTTGAGGCCGACGAAAGTGTAGATCAGCGGTATCGCGCCAGCACTGAACAGGTCACCGTAAGTGCCGAGATCCATAAAACGATTGTCGAGGAAGCCGCCGGCATAGATCACACCGAGCACGCCCACGACCACATAGCTGAAACCGGACAGTGATTCGGTGATAGCGATCATCAGACGACTGATATGTGATTCAGGTAACGCCAACAGCAGGAACATAGTGCCGGATGCGATGATCGCGCCACCCTGAAAGCCGCCACCGGGTGAAAGATGGCCATTCATAAAAACATAGATGCCGAACAGGATGACCATCGGTAGTAATAGCTCTGTTGCGGTTTCGACTATCTCGCTGGCGGGCTTGTGTATGATGACCGTCTCTTCTGCAGAATCGTCTTTTTCCTGGTTGCCGAGGTTTCGTTTGTCTTTTTTGCGGTGGCTGCGACGTAACATCAGACCGACGCCCGCAGCAGAGATAAAGAGTACGGTAACTTCGCCCAGGGTATCGAGGCCACGGTAAGTAACAACCACCGCAGTGACGAGATTGGCCGCGCCAATTTCTACCGGCCCTTTTTCAACATAGTAATGCCCGAGTTTGGACAGCGAGTCGTTCTCACGATAGTTCGAAGCGAGATTGAAAAACATCACCGCCAACACTGCCAGCATCAAAAAAATGAATAGCCTTTTTATCATTCTGATGTCCTCTCTCGTGGCCTGTTGTTCAACGGCAACAGGGTCATCCGTCAGTTCGTCGATAGTGTCGAGCTGGTCGACAACAGTCGATTCAGTTTCATGGGTGCCGATAGCATGACTGGCACGCGCCAGTGCATGTGAAGATACCGGGTTGGTCAGCAGTACAAAAAATATCAGTAAGAAAAGCTTTAATGCCCATGACGGATGTAGAAAAGCCAGCCCGATTAGTACCAGTATGGTTCCCAGAGTCGTTGCTTTGGTGCCGGTCTGGATACGGTTATAGGTATCCGGCATGCGTAATACACCGAGACCCGCAGAGAACAGAAACAGGCTGCCGATGATAATCGAAAAATTACCGATGATGTTGCTGACGGTGTTCATGGATGTGGGCTCATTCTTCCGGGTTCGATTTATGTTGGCTGACTTGTGTGGCTTTATGCTCTTTGTCAGCGTTCTGTGTCTTGCGCACGGCAAACAGGAAAATCATGGTGGTGAGGCCTGAGCCAATAGACGCTTCGGTCATCGCTACATCGGGTGCGGCGAGTACCACGTACAACACAGAAGCAAACAGGCTGGAAAGTCCAGCGCTGATAACCGCACTGACCATGTTGTCAAGCAAGACTGCGAGCAGCCCACCGATGAGAATGCCAGCACAGAGTACGATGCTGAGGAGTGTTAAAACAGGTATAGACATAACGAATCAGATGCCTCTTTCCAGGAAACGCGCAACAGCAAGCACACCGAGAAAACTAAGCAAACCGTAAACCAGTGCCACGTCGAGATAGATGTAACGTTCTGCCTGATGTGCGAGCAGTGCGATCAATGCGATGGTGACGATCGTCAGCAGGTCGATGGCGACAACGCGATCAACTGTGTCTGGCCCGAGCACCAGACGAATGATACCAAACACGATACCAAAAAAAATCAGCACCGCAGAAATGATAACGGTGATTTCGTTTAAGCCTAAATCTGCCATCCCGTCAACCATAGATAACCTTCAATAATTTTTCGAAGCGACCTGAGATCTCTTCAGTGGCTTTGACCCGATCGGTACTGCTTACATTGATACAGTGAACAAACAGTGAATCACCTTTTATCTCTACCACCAGTGTTCCGGGCGTCAGGGTAATACTATTGGCTAAAGCCAGCCGACCGAGTGGTGATTTAAGTTCGGTTTTGATCTCAACGATACCAGGGTGGATATTGATATGCGGCGAGAACACCAGTCGCATCACCTCAAGATTGGCTTTGACTAGCTCTTTTAAAAATACCGCCATATACTTCAGGTAATGATAGATAACCGTAGGTGACCAGCGAACCACGCTGTAGACACGGGCAAAAGTAGCAAATGCCAGTGCGATGACGGCAGAGATGACAATACCCGCGATTATTGTATTGGTGGCGAGGGAACCGTTAGCTATCAACCAGATGAGTAACAGCGTGAGCCAGAGGTTGAGAAACTGCAAAGGCATGTTTTTTGTTGTCTTTGGCATCGTGTTGCGAGTGTCTTTCCAGGTCGATTAAATATACAGTGAGTGCATGCTACATTTTTGTCGTGGCAAGCATATTGACTTGGGTCAAAAAGAATTTTTTAAAGTGGTTTAATCTTTGGCATAATTAACACCACTACCATCTGGCCAGGTTGCATCACTAAAATACCGCTTTAGCGTATATGTTTGTTCCTGTAGATATGATTTCTCTGTAGGAGTGGATTTTATTCCGCGACCCAGAGCCAGAAAATTCACTCTTAAACCATCAACAACTGAGAACGTCGAATAATGGAAAAAGCAGATATAGGTCTAATCGGACTTGCAGTAATGGGACAAAACCTGGTTCTGAATATGGCGGATCATGGTTATCGCGTTGCCGTGTTCAACCGAACCACCAGCAAAGTGGATGAATTCATCAATGGCCCGGCAAAAGGTACTAGCATTATTGGTACGCACAGCATGGAAGAGCTGGTCGCCTCGTTAGAAAAACCGCGTAAGGTGATGTTGATGGTCAAAGCCGGCGAAGTCGTCGATCGTTTTATAGACATGCTGGTGCCACTGCTAGATGCCGGTGATGTCATCATCGATGGCGGTAATTCACACTATCCGGATTCCACGCGACGTACGGCCTATCTGAGAGAGAAAGGTTTACGTTTTATCGGCACGGGTGTTTCAGGCGGTGAAGAAGGTGCAAGATTTGGTCCTTCCATCATGCCCGGCGGTGACCCCGAAGCCTGGCCACTGGTGAAAGACATCTTTCAGTCAATCTCAGCCAAGGTCGATGGTGAACCTTGTTGCCAGTGGGTAGGACAGGACGGTGCCGGTCATTTCGTGAAGATGGTACACAACGGCATCGAGTATGGTGACATGCAGCTGATCTGTGAAGCTTATTCATTAATGGAAAATGCCATGGGCATGGACTGTGACCAGATGCACGAAGTTTTCAAAAAATGGAACACGGGTGTGCTTGATTCCTACCTGATCGATATCACAAAAGATATCCTGGCGATGAAAGATGAAGACGGTGAACCGCTGGTGGATAAGATACTCGACACTGCCGGCCAGAAAGGTACCGGAAAATGGACCGGTATCAGTGCGCTAGATCTAGGTGTGCCACTGACATTGATCGGTGAGTCTGTGTTTGCACGCGTACTGTCATCGTTAAAAGATGAGCGCGTGACTGCCTCCGCAATACTCGGTCCGCGACAGGCTACATCGATGAAAGGTAGCGCAGAAGAAAATATAGATGCACTGCGTGATGCTTTATATGCATCCAAAATCATCTCATATGCGCAGGGTTTCATGTTGATCGCTGAGGCAGCAAAGGATTTCGGCTGGAATCTCAATTTCGGTGAGATCGCACTCATGTGGCGTGGTGGCTGCATCATCCGCAGCACCTTCCTGGGAAATATAAAAGAGGCCTATGACAAAAATCCTGAGCTGGAAAACCTGGCACTGGATACCTTCTTTACCGATGCGTTAAAAACAGCAGAAGCCGGCTGGCGTAAAGCGGTGATACTGGCTGTCGAAAACGGTATACCGGCACCGGCATTTTCATCGGCTTTGTCATACTTCGATGGTTACCGTAGTGAACGCCTGCCGGCTAATCTGCTACAGGCACAACGCGATTACTTCGGTGCGCATACTTACGAGCGTATCGATAAAAACCGTGGTGAGTTTTTTCATACCGACTGGACAGGCCACGGCGGTAATGTCGCATCAACTACCTATGAAGTGTGAAATAAAACGCATACGATTATAAATCTAAAAGCGATTCACCACAGAGGCACAGAGAAAAACTTGCTATTGTTAACAAAGCCCCGTCGGTATGGTTAACAAAGTTAAACTCTATCAAAAAGACTCCGGTCGTAATACCGTCGTTTGTGATGAAACATAAAAAATAGCGAGCTAGTTTACGTTTGAATTAAACTTGTTTAAGGCGCCGTTTAATTCTGCGATCTGTTGCTGATGAAATCTTGATTAATTCATTCCGTAGGACTTAATAAGTTTTCAAGTTTATGTGCGACGCGGTTTTTTGAAGCAGCGGCTTTCATGAATATAACGATTGATTCCAGTTCGCCGATAGCAGAGCGTGGGTTTATGCTTTGAGCAGTTAATGTTTTAATTACCTCATTGCCGCAGAACTCCATAAGGAAGTCATCATTGCGGGCGATGCCTATCGCTAGACCGATAAGATAAGCGATCGCAGTATCACCACTTCCTACTGAAATTTTACTTGCAAATCTTTGCCAGGCATCGACCCAGCTCTCTTTTTCTTCCTTGCTGATAGCTCGTGTGTCAATACGCAGAAACAGGACGATTGCGTTTATATTTTTTGATACGGTTTTCTCTTCAGCTTTGACTAAACGCCGTGCTGCTTTTAGATGATGGTTGATGCAGTGATCGCACTGGTAGTATTGCGATAGCGCCAGAGCGATAAATTCTTTCTGTTTTAAACTAAGGAAAGTATCCCACTTCTCTTCACCATCCGTGCCACTGAAAATAATCATGTGCCCCAGATTCATTAAGTCTGAGACATGGCGGGGAAAAATGTCGTCCTGGAAAACTTTAATGCTCATTATCGAAAACCTTTTTTCAGTATATTTGCTAGTATATGCATCGAGGCAGAATCTTAGCAGTAAGCTGGTTTTAATTTAATGGTTATTTGTAACATATCATCACGAGGCGCGACGTTATCCCATCATGAAATGGTCAGCTATTGAAAAAAAAATATGTTATCAGGGTTTTTTTAAATTAACCCAAATCAAATTGCAGCACGACTTGTACGCAGGCGGTCAGAGTCCGGTTCTTACTCGGGAACTGATCGACAGGGGGCAGGCCGCGGCTGTATTGCCTTATGATCCTGTACGTGATGAACTGGTATTGATCGAACAGTTCAGGATCGGTGCCACTGAAGATGAAACAGGCCCATGGTTGATTGAGATAATTGCTGGTTACACAGAAGTCGGAGAGTCCGCCGAAGATGTGGTGCATCGAGAGGCCTATGAAGAAGCCGGATGTAAGCTGAGTGATGTTGAATCAATGTGTCGATGTTATTCTAGCCCAGGTGGCTCAAATGAACAGGTACAAATTTTTTTTGCACGCACCGATTGCACTGATATTAAAGGGATTCACGGACTTGATGAAGAAGGTGAAGACATCAAGGTACATGTCGTTAGCAGCCAGCAGGTCTTTGGCTGGCTGGACAACGGTGACATAGATTCCGCGATGCCTATCATTGCGATACAGTGGTTTCGCTTGAATCGTGATCGAATTCGCGAGAAGTGGCTCTCAAACTAGGATTATATAGACATGTTTAGAAGAGTAATCGTGCCGTTATTATTTTTGCTGTTTAGCTGGTTCATCGTTTCTAATGAAGACGCCAAAACCATTATCGCTGGTATCGCAATCTTTTTAATCGGCATGAATTATATGGAGAGTGGTTTCAAGTTGTTCGATGGTGGTATGCTGGAAAATGTACTCGAGAAATTTACTGCGACCACGCCAAAAGCAATCGGTACAGGGGCTTTGGCGACGGCAGTAGTGCAGAGCTCTTCCTTGATTACAGTTATTATTATCTCCTTTCTATCAGCTGAGCTTATCGGTCTGACACAGGCTGTCGGCATTGTTTTTGGTTCTAATATTGGTACAACAACCACTGCGTGGCTGGTCTCATCTCTCGGTTTAAAGATAAACATTGCTCAATATGCATTGCCGATGTTGATACTTGGTGTGGTAATGCAATTTTCTAGTCACACCAATTATAAAGGGCTTGGCAGTATTTTGATTGGCCTGGGGTTTATTTTTCTGGGCATCTCTTATATGAAAGAGGGTTTTGAAACACTTAAAAGTGGTCTTGATCTGGCAGAGTATGCGATGCAAGGTTATCTGGGTGTATTCGTCTATATATTATTTGGTGCTGCTGCAACAGTCATTATCCAGTCCAGCAGCGCCACCATGGCCCTCATTATTACCGCACTTGCGACAGGACAGATCGATTATATCAATGCGCTTGCGTTAGCTATCGGTGCCAATGTCGGCACCACTGTAACTGCTGCAATGGCGGCGATCGCATCAAACAAAAATGGTAAGCGCCTGGCGGTTGCACATTTTATATTTAATATTATGACCGGCTTAATTGCGATAATTTTTATTTACCAGTTAAAAGATCTGGTAGATATGCTGGCGCCGATTTTTTCTATAGCAGAGACAGATGTTGCTATGAAGCTGGCGCTTTTCCATACTATATTTAACGTTATTGGCGTACTTCTGATGACGCCTTTTATAAAACAGCTGGTCAGGTTTTTAGAGACTATATTCGTACCGGTAGAAAAAGGTCGTGGTAAAGTCAAATATCTGACCAAAGAAGTGATGTCGCTTCCGTCTACAGCTATAGTCGCATTAAGAAAAGAGACCGTACATCTCTATGACAAGTCTCTGGAGGCCATCGTGCATGCGATAAACCTGCACCGAAGTGCCATCTTTTCAAAGGCTGAAGTCGATGACATCATCCAGCACTCAAATGCCCGCATCAACATCAATATAGATAAAATATATCAGGAGCAACTGAAGAATCTGTATGGCGAAATAATTCATTATTCGTCGCTGATACAGAATAATATGGACCAGGATGGCGTTAACAAAATCTATGAATTGAAAATAGCAGCCAGAGATATAATCGAGATGGTGAAAGATGTTCGGGAGTTGCAAAAAAACCTGAATTATTATGCGAAGAGTCACAATACTTTCATGATCGATGAATATAATAAGCTGCGCTCTCAACTGATCACCGTTTTACGAAGTATTCAAAAAGTCAGAGAGGATGAGAAGGGAGATGCTACCGAGGAAGATATTCTGACCAGGATCGAAGTGCAAAAGAAAAAGGCGAACGATAATGAGAAGTTGTTAAATAAAAATATAGATACCTTGATCAGAGAAGGTAAAATTGATACAGCGATGGCATCGTCTCTGATAAATGATGTCGGTTTCACCTTTAGCATCTGCCGCAAATTACTTAAATCTGCAGCTATTTTATGGGTGAAAGAGCCAGAGATTAAGCAGCTTGGAGAAGAATATGAATATTAAAAAAATTATGGAGAAGCTGGACAATTATTTTGATCTGTCAAAGAATAAGCAAAAGGAAAAACACGATAAGCTACTCAAAATAATTGATAATCTCGAACAAAAAAAATCTGAGCTTAAAACGGTAATGGTGATAGAGAGCGAGATAGATGAAACCAGTGAAAAATTTCATGACTTACAAAAGGAGCTGGAAGTCATCGCTACACTGTTAAAAAAAGCCAGGCATCATAACGCACTGGAACAAGAAACAGAATAAAAAGGCCTTCAATGATATCAGCCGAGCTTTCAATATCGGCTAAAAAATTCACTGAAGAAAAAAGTAATTGTCCACAGATGAACACAGGTAAAAGCAAGATATAAATCTTTTGTATGGCGGGCACTGTCCGCCGTTTTATTTGTGCATGTGCTGTATTCTGTCGTGCAGTGCACGACCTACGCTATAAAACAATAAACAGTTTTTTATCTATGTTCAATTGCGTTCATCTATGGACAAAACTCTTTTAATCTTTTCGAACGATTATTTAGGAGCGTTAATAGACGTTTGGCGACAAAAATTCACCGTCTGTTATGATAGTTTTTTATTGGTATTACAGTCCGGATTATAAATAACGCAAATAGACATATACCGCACTGATCGATACCGTTGCCAGCATTAACGGGAAGGCCAGTAGCATGAAGGGCAGGAAGCGGATGGGCTGGCCTGAGCGTTCAGCAAATCCTGCGACAATCAGATTAGCGCTGGCACCGACCAGTGAACCATTGCCGCCAAGGCAGGCGCCTAGCGCCAGTGACCACCAGAGAGGAACTAGTCCTTCGGTACCACCAAAACTCGCGGCCATGCTTTTAATCAGTGGGATCATGGTGGCGACAAACGGGATATTGTCTACTATGGCAGATGCGACGGCAGAAACAAATAAAATCGAGATAGCGGTTACGGTTTTATCGCCATCGGTCAGATCAATTACCTGATGCGCTAATGATTCCAGTATACCTGTGGTTTCTACGCCATAGACCAGAATAAAAAGCCCGATAAAAAAGAAAATGGTTATCCATTCCACCTCACATAGTGCTGCATGAACCATTTTGCTCTGTTTTTCCTGATCGTGCGGTAAGCAGTTTAAGGTGAGCAATAATGCTGCACCGAACATTGCAACTGTTGCCGGTTGTAATCCGTAATCGTGTCCTACGATAAAACCGAACATTACCAGCGTCAGCACAAACAGTGATTTTTTCAGTAGTGCCCAGTCTGTGATAGCGTCTATCTCACGATACTGCATCACTTTTTCGATCAGTTCGGGTGCAGCTTTAAGGTGCCTCCCCCATATCAGGTAGATAGGGACAACGGTAACGAATAATATCAATATCGCAATGGGTGCCAGGTTAAAAATAAAATCATTGAAACTAAGACCAGTCGCTGAAGCGATCATGATATTTGGCGGGTCACCGATCAGCGTGGCGGTACCGCCTATATTGGCCGAAAAAATTTCAGCAAACAAATAAGGGTAAGCGCTTATTTTGAGCGTGTCAGTAATCAGTAGCGTGATCGGCGCGATCAATAATACGGTAGTGACATTATCCAGTAATGCTGACAGAACAGCGGTGATAAACATCATCATTACCATGATGCCCCAGGGATCAGCCTTGACCATCTTGGCTGAGCGAATTGCAAGATATTGAAACATGCCGGAATTACGCGTGATGCCAACAATAATCATCATGCCAGTGAGTAAGCCGATGGTATTAAAATCCACACCTTGTACAGCGGCTTCCTGGGTAAGTACACCACCGATGATCATCAAAGCGGCTGCCGTCATGGCGATGATGGCTCGATTTAACCGTTCGGTGATGATGAGTAGATAAGTTAATACAAATAAACTGCCGGCATATAACACTGGGGACAGACCGAAGATAACGTCAGCATTGTGCGTCTCATGCATCTTTCGAATCTCCTTCAGCAGAATCACCTGCGGCGAGTATTTCTCTGCCTATATCCCAATACGAAATCATGCCTAATAACTTGCAGCTGCCGGGCTCAATCACAGGGAATGCTGGATTGTGTAATGTAAAGCTGCATTATGGCTTCGCTGAGTGAAGTATCTGGTGCAACGGGTGGTATCTCCTGATGCATGCAGGTGGAGATCGGTTTATTTCTGGCGTTATCGAATCGCTGATAGAGATCTGCGAAGGATTCATGAATGAAATTGATGTTACTTAGTTTCTGTGATAGAAATGCTGCTTCAGGTATGACCTGTTTCAATAAGCAATTGACACCGAACATGCCGAGGTAGCAGAAGTTTTCATCTACCACCGGCAGGTTGCGGTATCGGCTCTTCATTATGATGTCAGCTGCGTACTCTATGGTGTCAGTGGGTTTTAAGGTGCTTGGATGTGGGTCCATCGCATGAGCGGCATTGGTGACGTCAGTGTGGTTCATGGGTTACCTATGTATGAGTTATTATTCGTATCATTCATGTTACTCACCCCTTCGGGGCTTGCGTGATAAATTATCCATTATGATTTATTGGTATGTGTTTTTACTTTGGTAAAGGCAGGTTACAGCTCGGAAATGACATCGGAAAATCAGAAATATCATGGTCATTCCTATACTTTAATTTATCTTATATTTAGTTTCTGTTTTTGATTTATGTCAAAGTATTAAGTATAATACTAAGTATTATGGCAACACGGTAATTAGTTTTGCCGTGTTTCACAGGAACAATAATGGTTTTTGTGAGGTTTTTTTAATTGTGTCCTGTGGAGGAGCAAAAATGAAATTATTACTTACTGCAGCAACTGCAGCACTTATAGTTGTAGCAACATCGGCCAGTGCTGACTGGGGTCCTTGGGACAACAACAATAACAGCAATAACAACTGGAACAATAGCAATGACTGGAACAATAACTGGCGCAATGATGGCTCTGGTTATGGTGACGGTTCAGGTGATGGTTCAGGTGATGTTGACGGTAGCTTTAACTTTGGTATGAGCGGTAAAGGTAGCGGTCGTGGCCGTGGTAACGGTTATAACTCGTACTCTGGTAATAATGACTGGCGTAATAGTAACGATTGGCGTAATAGTAATGACTGGCGTAATAACAGTGGTTATAACCGCGGATACTATAACCGTCCTTATTATGGTCCTGGCCCAGGTTATGGTCCTGGCCCAGGTTATGGTCCTGGCCCTGGTTACGGTCCTGGGCGACTTGTTCGACTTGTGGGAGTGAATAGTCATTTCGTTTCGGCTTGCGACGTGTCGGCTTTTTGGAAGAAGCGAGTTTTGTCTTGTCAGTTTGGTCCCGACGTCGCTTGCTCCTTTGGCTTTCTGTTTTGTTGAGTAGCATTGGATCTCGCATCTGTTTCGATAAGTGGGCTTTCCATTCAGCCACTATTCGACTTGTGGAAGAGAATATTCATTTCGTTTCGGCTCGTTGTGTGTCGGCTTTTGGAGCAATCGCGTTGTCTCTTGTCTGTTTGGTTCTGACGTCGCGTGCTCCTTTTTCCTTTCCGTTTTGCTAACTAGCATTGGTCCACATAGCAGCTGTCCCAGTTGCCGTGTGTTGATAGAGATCAAACTAGTTACAGTAGTTGGATTCGTGTTGTGTCCTACAGTGCGAATTGTGTGTGTTGTAGTAGTAGTCGCAGCAGATCATGTTGAATGTGTAGCAGGTTTTTTTTAGAGACTAATAGCTAGTTATGAATATCTAGCTAGCAACATGCTTGAGTCATTCAAAGATGGGTTGTAGCTGGGACAAGAGCTGAGTCAAGTCAAGTCGGCATCATCTTTGTAGCTGTGGAAGAGTTACAGAGTTCATTATAGTGTCATCACGCTGACCGGTTCGGATACCGATGGCGAGCACGACTTACATCGTGGTGGACGGACCGGATCATGGTCTGCTGAGCGGGACAGGCGCCAACCTGACTTATACGCCGGGCGATAACTTCAATGGCGATGACAGCTTCACCTTCAGGATCAACGACGGCGCGCTGGACAGCAACATCGCCACGGTGAGCATCACCGTGGTTGCAGTGAACGATGCACCGGTGGCGGGTGACCAGTCAGTGTCCACCGATGAGAGCGTGGCTCTGCCATGACCCGGCCGGTTCCGATGTCGACGGTGACGGCCTCACTTACACAGTGCTTACCGTCATCGGCACGCTGAGTGGGCAGCGTGCCAACCGGATCTACACGCCGACGGCGGGTTATACCGGGCCTGACAGCATCACCTACAGGGTCAACGATGGCCAGGTTGACAGCAACATCGCGACAGTGAGCATCACGGTCAACGAACAACAGGGTACGACCACCTATACCTACAGCATGAACACGCCGATATTGTTGCTCAACCCGGGTGTGGTTGACTCGACCATTGAAGTCACGGATACATCTCGACCACGTTGTCGATATCAATATCGTGTTGAGCATCGATCATCTGCGGTCTGGCGCATCGATCGTCAGCCGGTGTTACGACCGGTCAGGTGATCGAGCTGTTTAACAGGGTCGGCGGCGGCGATCACTTCACCAACACCGAGCTTGATGATGAGGCGACGACCCTGATCAGCAGGCAGTGCGCCGTTCACCTGCGTACCGTCCGAGCGGTGACTTGAGTACATTGGAAGGCACCAGCGTCACCGGCACCTGGACGCTGCGCGTTGAAGATGCCCGGTCGGGTCGACGGGGTACTTTGCTTAACTGGTCGATGGTGATCGAGCATGGTGCAGGCTCGAGCAACACCGCGCCGACTGCGAATGATCAGTCGCCGACGCTCAATGAAGACGCGATCGCCGTGCCCATTACGCTCACCGGGTTTGACGCCGACGGCGACAACCTGAGCTACGTCGTCGTGACCGGTCCGGCCATGGCACGTTGAGCGGCACGGCGCCGAATCGGACTTACACGCCGTCGGCCAACTTCAATGGCGCGGAACAGCTTCACCTTCAAGGTCAACGATGGCCTGGCTGACAGCAACATTGCCACGGTGAGCCTGACGGTGAACCCGGTGAACGATGCGCCGGTGGCCGAGGATCAGTCATTGCCGGTGGTGGAAGACGTGGCTACCCCGCTGACACTGGTGGGCACGGATATCGATGGTGACAACCTCACTGACATCCTACTGAGTGGGCCGAGCAATGGTTTACTGAGCGGCACCGGCGCCAACGAAACCTATACCCCGACGGCGGGCTATACCGGTGAACGACAGCATCACCTTCAAGGTCAACGATGGCCAGGTGGACAGCAACATCGCCACAGTCAGCATCACCGTGACTGAGTTCAACAACCCGCCGGTAGCCGATGACCAGCCGGTCACGGCAACCGAGGATGCGCCCAAGGCCATCACGCTGACCGGTTCGGATATCGATGGCGACAACCTGACTTACATCGTGGTGGACGGAACGGATCATGGTCTGCTGAGCGGGACAGGCGCCAACCTGACTTACACGCCAACGGCCAACTTCAATGGCGATGACAGCTTCACGTTCAAGGTCAACGACGGCGCGCTGGACAGCAGACATCGCCACGGTGAGCATCACCGTGGTTGCAGTGAACGATGCACCGGTGGCGGGTGACCAGTCAGTGTCCACCGATGAGAGCGTGGCTCTGCCGATCACCCTGGCCGGTTCCGATGTCGACGGTGACGGCCTCACTTACACAGTGCTTACCGGGCCTGATTTCGGCACGCTGAGTGGCAGCGGTGCCAACCGGATCTACACGCCGACGGCGGGTTATACCGGGCCTGACAGCATCACCTACAGGGTCAACGATGGCCAGGTTGACAGCAACATCGCGACAGTGAGCATCACGGTCAACGAACAACAGGGTACGACCACTGATACCTACAGCATGAACACGCCGATCTTGTTGCTCAACCCGGGTGTGGTTGACTCGACCATTGAAGTCACGGATCTCTACGACGTTGTCGATATCAATATCGTGTTCGAGCATCGATCATCTGCGGGTCGGTGATCTGATCGTCAGCCTGGTGTCACCGACCGGTCAGGTGATCGAGCTGTTTAACAGGGTCGGCGGTACCGGCGATCACTTCACCAACACCGAGCTTGATGATGAGGCGACGACCCTGATCAGCAACGGCAGTGCGCCGTTCACCGGCGTGTACCGTCCGAGCGGTGACTTGAGCACATTGGAAGGCACGAGTGTCACCGGCACCTGGACGCTGCGCGTTGAAGATGCCCGGTCGGGTCGACGCAAAAAACAGCACTTAAGCTTTCTACCATACTGGTGTTTGAAGGCCCCGATGCGGCTGGTAGGTGGTGCGATACGGCGTGTGACAGCAGCGCTGGATGCCAGACATGTAGAAGTTTCTGCCTGATTGCAGCGCCGACCGACGAAGAGCAGGCGCATCATTATTTATGGCGTTTCTGGCGACATCTTTCGCGCGCGGGACGGATGACTATTTTTGACCGCAGCTGGTATGGCCGTTGCAACAAGAACGTATTGAGGGTTTTCGCCAGCGAAGAAGAATGGCGACGCGCATATGC
>CAWBXM010000085.1:0-3442 GCA_963792545.1 uncultured Gammaproteobacteria bacterium
ATCCACTGCGGATGAGAGAGGCTAGCCTGTTCATTATTGTTGATTGCCAGAATCAGTGTTTCTTTTTCACGAGTGAAATTTCTTAATACCGCATTAACCAGTGAGGCCGCCCATTTTTTTCCCGATTTACGAACCAGCTCTACCGATTCGTTAATGATCGCGTAATCTGGCGTTCGACACTCTGTTAGCTCATACAGCGCCATCATCAGAATTAGCTGTATTTCCACTTCTTTTTTCTTTAATGGCTTAGCTAACAGCGACGATATAAAAAACTCCAGCTGCCAGCGCCAGCGCAAGACACCATTGACGATCTCATTAGCCAGTCCACGATCACGTTTATCTTCCAGCAGATCGATAGTCTGCACCTGCACTACTGACAGTGACTGACCCGCGAGAACTTGCTTAAGCGCTTTTAAACTTGCCAGACGCGCCACACTGACGCCGGCTTTGCTGGCAACAGATTTGCTAGCTCCAGATCTTCTGGCTCCAGATTTTTTAGCCCCGGATTTCATAGCGTCGCTTTTTATTT
This sequence comes from uncultured Gammaproteobacteria bacterium, assembly GCA_963792545.1. Taxonomy (GTDB): domain Bacteria; phylum Pseudomonadota; class Gammaproteobacteria; order SZUA-229; family SZUA-229. The sequence goes on from CAWBXM010000085.1 coordinate 530, forward strand.
TTTAACGATGATGCCTGAGATACTTTTTCCATAAGACTAGTCGAGAACCTGATTTAATAGTGTATTTGCATTAAGGAAATCAGCCACTGACATCCTGCGTTTACCTTCTGCCTGTAACTCGGTTATCCTGAGTACGCCGTCTATGGTGGCAACATCAATACCTGCTGCTGACTCAGCAATCACCGTGCCGGGAATAGCGTCACCTTGAGGTAAGTTACTGGAACTCAGCTCCGCCTGCCATAAACGCAACGTTACCGAACGGTTATTTTTTTCATAAGTGCAGTAAGCTACTGGCCAGGCGTTATACGCCCTTATGGCGCGTTGAATCTCTACCGCTGACAGATGCCAGTTTATTTTTGCTTCGGCTTTTGATAATTTTGAAGCATAACAGGCATTTTCATCGCTTTGTTTAATTCTCGGCTGCGTGCCATCTGCGATAGCTGGCAAAACAGACAACAATGTCGTCGCTCCCAGCACCATCAATTTGTCGTGCAGAGTTGAACCGGTGTCCTGGTCGCTAATTTCACACTGAGCAACTGCCAGCATATCACCGGTATCCAGGCCTTCATCCATCTGCATGATAGTGACACCCGTGGTTTTGTCACCGGCTAAAATCGCACGCTGTATCGGCGCGGCGCCACGCCAGCGAGGCAGTAATGAGGCATGGATGTTGATACAACCGAGGCGCGGCATAGCCAGCACAACGGGCGGCAACAGAAGCCCGTACGCTGTCACTACCATCAGATCGGCAGCCAGCGCCATCAGCTCATCTTGTGCAGCTTTATCTTTGAGTGATTCAGGCTGATACACAGGGATAGCATTTTGCAGTGCGACCTGCTTTACCGGTGACTCATTCATGCCACGACCACGACCCGCAGGTCGGTCAGGCTGCGTGTACACAGCGATGACCTTATAGGGCGATGAAATTAATGCCTGCAGCGCAGCAACAGAAAAATCCGGTGTGCCAGCATAGATAATACGTAATGAGTTGCTCACAATGTTACTTCAGGCTCTTCTTTATATTTATACACGTAATATTTACAGCAACGATGCCGGCAAGTTCTTTAACGTAATTTACCTTCACCACAGAGGTCTCAAGAGGTCACAGAGTTAATGATTATAAAAACCCTAAACTCTCGCTGACCTCATTGGCTCTATGATAAAAAATTAAATTCTAAAATCGATAACTAGTGCTAAAACACTGTACTACGACTTTCTTCGCGCTGCTGCTTTAATATACGCTTTTTAAGCCGCTGCTGCTTTAGTGGTGACAGGTAATCAACAAAAAGCTTGCCCAACAGATGATCCATCTCATGCTGGATACACACTGCCAGCAGTCCCTCTGCCTGCAATGTATATTCATCGCCATTTTGATCCTGCGCTTTTATAGTGACACTCTCGCAACGCTCAACAGCTTCATAAATATCGGGTACTGACAGGCAACCTTCATCACAGATCTCAGTGCCCTGTTTGCTGATTATTTCAGGATTAATCAGACACAATGGCTGATTTTTTTCCTCAGAAACATCGATCACTATGACCTGTTGATGCACATCTACCTGTGTAGCCGCCAGACCAATACCCGGCGCCAGGTACATGGTTTCAAACATGTCATCCACCAGCTTCTTAATGCTAGTGTCTACTTTTTGTACCGGCCCGGCCACTGTTCGCAACCGTTTATCCGGGTAATGCAGTATATCGAGTATTGCCATAAATATATTCTTGTATTAAATGATGAATATCCTAATTGATTCGCCCATGTAACCAGCGCGCCATGCTAAACCTTCCGTTGACTAAATATTGGAGCAAAACCCCACTAAACAGCCCCTATCGAATTATTTCTGCTACACTCTTTGAAAAACTTCCTTAAGTGATCAAGCTCAGCTGCTAAGCTATTGAGAACAGTAGAAATATCCTGCCCTGAATACGGTAACAACAGGCAACAACAGGGCCCGAGCCAGAGAGTAAAATAAAAATAAAAATGAATAATTTGAACACTCCACAAGCACGTATTATTGTACCCTTATTTCTGCTTTCAGGGCTACTTCCGTTTATTACAGGCTGCATGCCATACGAGACACACCCGGATACGACGGTCGAAACTAGCCCGCCGGTTGCCAACGTTGCTGAAAAAGCCGAAGCGCCTGCTAAACAGATACGAGTAAAAGCCGAACACCCACGCCAATATACGGTTAAAAAAGGTGATACATTGTGGGGCATATCCAGTTTATTCCTGCGTGATCCCTGGTACTGGCCTGAGATCTGGTCAAAAAATCAGCAGGTCAAAAATCCACATTTAATCTATCCGGGCGACGTATTGACGCTAATCTATGTCGACGGTCAGCCACAGATGCAGCTTAGCAAGACACAACAAAAAGGCGTTCAACAAATCAGCGAGAACGGTCTACCGGTTAGAAAACTTAGCCCAGACATCCGTAAATCTTCACTTGATGCCAACATCCCTTCCATTCCCAGCGATGCTATCCGGCAGTTTTTAACCAAACCACGCGTGGTTACCAAAGAGCAGCTGGAAAATGCTCCACGTATTATTGGCAGTGAAGAAGATCACCTGGTCATGGGCCACGGCAACCGCGTTTACATCCGTGGCGAGTTAGACAAAGAACGTGTACGGTTCTCAGTATTTAATCCCGGTAAAGCCCTACGCGACCCAGACACAGATGAAATTTTGGGCTATGAAGCAAAATATGCCGGTGATGTACGCATTACTGACTATGGCGACCCTGCCAGTGGCGACCTGACATTTACCGAGCGTGAAGTATTAATTGGTGATCGCCTACTGGTAGAAGATAAAAGCAAACTGGACAACCTGTTTTTCCCGCGTGTTCCTGCCAAAAAAGTCGATGCACAGATAATCTCACTGTACGAAGCTCTTTCCGGTGTTGCACAATTCCA
>CAWBXM010000086.1:0-6926 GCA_963792545.1 uncultured Gammaproteobacteria bacterium
GTGACAAACGCACCACCAGTCAGGTAGTAACACTGGATACCGAACAGCGCAGGCAGGAAATCGCACGTATGTTAAGCGGTGTTGAAATCACCGAACAGTCACTAGCCCATGCCGATGAAATGTTAGAGCGCGCTCAGAATACGTAAAGCAGAACGCTAATAATAAGACAGACGCAGAAATTCAGCGGCAAAAGAAACCTGATAGATACAAATATACTATGCCACTGCAACAAGTGGAAACACTTAACAGCAGCTACATAGCTTTCAGCTGACAAAGATTACTATTTTAACAACCGGGTGATGACTTTCACTGTAACTAATGGATAAGACATCAACCGGGCTGTTAAAACGTTAGCAAGGTGAGACGTCTTCTGCCTGGAAGCCCTTATCACCTTTAACAACAGTAAATTCTACAGCCTGACCATCAGCTAAAGACTTATAACCGTCGCCACGAATTTGATTGAAGTGTACAAAAACATCTTCGCCATCTTTTCTTTCAATAAAACCAAATCCTTTAGAATTATTAAACCACTTTACAGTACCAGTTTCACGATCAGCCATTACAGCTCCATTTGTTCATTTATACAGAAAGCCAATTGTATATCAGCATGATTCAAGATAACAATAAAAATTTCACATAAAATTAAAATTAGAATATTAACGTAAGTTAATGTTGTTTAACAAAAAAACGCCAGTCATCCGCATTTTAGGTGAACCCCATCATTTTAAAGATGTACTATGTTTTTTTATTTGATTATTGCTTTGCACCATGGTGTAACAATAAGAAGTTTGAGTATGACTTTCAGTCACCAGAGCAAGCTGTGGAGTTTTTAGATCTTAATCGTTGAGTTATATATTATTTCTTAACAGGCAGGCATTCCAGCTCGCAAGACCAAATCATATAATACACATTTAACTATGATTGTTTTTGCTTACAGACATACCAATAGTAACAGTGTTGCCTTCAGGGTCGATGAGACTGAACTCTCGCATCTGATAATCTGTTTCTTTGATCATAGAAACATCGTTATTCTTTGCTTTAATAAAGTGATGTAAATCATCTATATTATCAACAAAAAAATACAATGTTATTTTTGAGTTCTCAACTGATGCTTGAGCAGAAGAATCGTGTGGAACGGATTGCAACATCAACGTGGTATCGCCGTGCATGAGGTGCACCCAATACAGGCTGCCATCTAAGTCACGCTTTTTCACCACCACGAATTGCAATAGCTGCTGATAAAATTTCAGCGTGGCTTCGATTGATTGACAGTTAAGTACGGGTATAGCGCTCAGAATCGCCATAAAAAACTCTGTGATCTAAGGAACTTCTGATCAATTAGTGAAATCGTATCTTGCAAGCTGAATAATCCACCTTCGGCGTTGTAAAACTTCGCAATAGCCAGCCCAATACTATTGTTATGGCGTGCGTTTTACGCCTTGAATCTGAATCATTCAACTTACAATCTACTTCATTCATAATTAATCAGAGGTTGCCTAATATTTTATGAGGGCAGAACCCCAGGTAAAACCGCCGCCAAAAGCTTCCAGCATCAAGATCTCACCACGCTTTATCCTGCCATCGCGTACAGCCGTATCCAGCGCAAGCGGCACAGACGCCGCCGAAGTATTGCCGTGATGATTAACGGTAACAACCACATGGTCGGTCGACATTTTTAGTTTTTTTGCAGTGGCATTTATAATACGGATATTCGCCTGATGCGGCACCAGCCAGTCGATATCTGATTTTTCCATATTATTATAAGCCAGCGTTTCATCGACGATACGGCCCAGAGTATTGACTGCCATTTTAAAGACTTCATTACCTTTCATCTGAATACCACCAGAACCTGCAATAATTTTGTCAGCACCTGTCGATACACCATAGTCTACAGTCAACAGGCTTTCGTATTCACCATCTGCATGTAGATGAGTAGACATGATACCCGGCTCATCACTTTGCTCAAGCACAACCGCGCCTGCACCATCACCAAATAATACGCAGGTATTACGGTCCGTCCAGTCAACCACCCGGGATAAAGTCTCTGCTCCTATTATCAGTGCACATTTCGCAGTACCTGTTTTGAAAAACTTGTCTGCGATGCCAAGGGCATAAATGAAACCTGTACATACTGCCTGTACATCAAATGCTGTACACCCATGAATATCCAGACGTTGCTGCAATAAACAGGCGGTACTCGGAAAAACACGATCAGCTGTTGTTGTACCAACAATGATCAGATCAATATCATCCTTAGTCTTACCTGCTGCTTCCATTGCCTTGATAGCCGCCTGCTCAGCAAGATCAACGGTGTACTGACCATCAGCAGCAATATGGCGCTCTTCGATACCCGTGCGTGACTTAATCCACTCAGATGTGGTATCAACCATTTTTTCCAGGTCGGCATTAGTCAGTATTTTTTCAGGCAGATAACTGCCAGTGCCTGCGATTCTTGCGTAACTCACGCTTCTGTCTCCAATTTAGACTGTTCCAGTCCGGTAGACTCTAGTAGAGACTCCATACTTTCACGTATATTTTCCGGTACAGATTTTTCTACTTCAAGTAACGCAATCTTAATTGCATTGGCGTAACTCAACACATCAGCACTACCATGACTTTTAATTACGATACCGTCCAGACCAAGCAAAGACGCACCGTTATACCTGCGAGGATCTACACGTTTCTTAAAACGTTTCAGCACTGGTGTAGCTATCAATCCCGCAGCCATAGAAAATATAGATTTTTTAAATTCTTCACGCATCATAGTTGCAATCATTTTAGCCACTCCTTCCATAGTTTTAAGAGAGACATTGCCAACAAAACCATCACACACTACTACATCGACTTTTTCACTGTAGATATCATCACCTTCAACGTACCCGATATAATTTAAAGCGCCATTTTTCAATAGATTATTGGCGGCCTTTACCTGCGCATTACCTTTACCTTCTTCAGAACCATTGTTCAATAAACCTACTTTAGGTTCATGAGTGTTATCGATGGCGCTTGCTAATACAGAACCCATTACAGCAAATTGAAACAACTGCTCGGGACTACTATCTACATTTGCCCCCAGGTCCAGCATATGTGTATGGCCGCCAATCGAGGGGATAGTCGTGCATATTGCAGGACGTTCAATACCCGGCAACATTTTTAAGACAAATTTTGCCGTTGCCATCAAAGCACCGGTATTGCCTGCGCTAACGACTGCCTGTGCACGCCCCTCTTTAACCAGATTAATAGCAACACGCATTGACGAGTCTTTCTTTTTACGAACTGCATGGCGAGGGTCATCACACATCTCTACGACTTGTGACGCATGCTGTATTTCAAAATGCTCATTGAGCTCGATAGCATGGTCTTTTACAAAGTCACGCAGTCGTACTTCATCGCCAACAAGAATAATGTGAATATCGTTGAATTTTTTTACTGCATGAATTGCAGCTGGAATAACAACTTCTGGACCGAAGTCACCACCCATGGCATCTAACGCAATGGTAGCCATACTTTTATTCATCGCCAGCACGCCCCAGGGAATCCCTCAGGGACGATTGCTGGCAATTTATCAAAATTAATCTTCGAATGAGTCGCCAGTATTAACGACTTTGCGACCTTTATAATAACCGTCAGCAGTAATGTGATGACGATGATGTGTTTCACCTGATGTAGGGTCAACTGATAGTGTTGCACCAACGATTGCATCATGTGAACGACGCATGTCACGTTTTGAACGCGATTTTCTACTTTTTTGAACTGCCACGGTTATCTCCTAAAAACTACTTTGCTAAATATTAAAATTCTAAGGCCTTTAGATTGTTATCGTAATATTGATAAGTCATTACTAAAACAATCTAATTGACACAGTTTACTGTTTCTAAGGCTACTTAATCAGAGCCTGCTGCATTGTCTTTTAAAGCTTTTAAAGCCGCAAACGGATGAGCGGCTTCTCGTTCTGTTTTAATAGCCTGCTTCACTAATTTGTTCTGCTTCGTCATATAATTTGAACAAGCATTTTCATGTACTGTTACCATCGGCAAAGATAATAACAATTCATCTTCGATTAAATCGATGATAGATTGCTCCTCAGCTTCCAACATCAAAGGCTCAAACTCTTCAGGCAATAACTCCAATTCATCTTCGCTTTTTATCAATGCAAATTTAAATCGGCCCGAAAGTTCAATTTCTACCGGCTGCAAACATCGCTGGCATTCAACCAGCAATCTGGCAGACACACTACCCTTCAAACAATCAAATCCGACACTGTTGCCAAACTCAAGTTTTGCCGTAATATTACCAGCATCACTCACTAGTTGATCACGCAAGCGATCAAGTTTTGCTAGTGGATAGATACCTTCTATAACCCGCCTGTACTCTACCTGACGGACAAAATTTGCTGTTTCTGGCAATAACACCGGTAATTGCGTCTGCATAATCCGACTATAATACAGCAAAATTTATAAACTGTATATATTCCCCTTACATTTCAACAGGTTCTAACACCCTGTAAAATAGTAAATAAATGCATTACAGCACTATTTTGTATAAAATGTGAGCCCAATACCTTTCTCACCTTTAACAAGTCACTAACTAACTGATTTACATAGATTAATGAATATTATTCTAGGCTCAACCTCACCATTCAGAAAAGCACTGCTCGAGCGATTACACATCAAGTTTGAGTGTGACTCATCAAACATAGACGAAACGTCTCTGGAAAATGAGCAGATTCAAGACATGGTCGTCAGACTGGCGATTGAGAAAGCAAAAGCCATTGCTGCACGTCACCCCGATTCACTCATTATCGGTTCCGACCAAAGCGCAGTATTGAATGGTGAAAAACTCAGTAAACCCGGTAATTTTGAAAATGCTTTCAAACAGCTAAGCCGTGCTTCAGGGCAGAAAATTACCTTTCAAACAGGATTATGCCTGCTTAACACCAAAACTGGCCACATCCAGAGTAGCTGCGTACCCTACACCGTCGTGTTTAAAAAATTAACCCCGACAATGATCGAAAATTATCTTCATAAAGAAGAACCTTATAACTGTGCAGGGAGCTTTAAATCAGAAGCCCTGGGTATAGCGTTATTCGAAGGATTTGAAGGCAGCGATCCGAATGCTTTGATTGGACTGCCGCTGATTGAACTGGTTAATTTTTTGGAGAATGAAGGGTTTTCTATTCTTGATTGACGGTGTTTCGGCTTTCGTTTAACTTTTCTTTTTTTAGTATGTATAGTGGTGATCTAGTCAGGCATTGCGGTATTCGCACCGCAGGCGATACACCCACCTGTAGGAGCGGAAACTAGTTCCGCGATTTAGGTTTAGCTAAAGTCGATCGAGTTAAGACTGGTTGAAGAATATTTATTTGGGTGGTTTAGTTAAGCATTGTGGGTCTCGCCCCACTGGCGAGTCACTCTTTTGCTACAGCCCAAAAGAGTAACCAGAAAAGGCCGCCACGTCAGCTGCGCCCCTTAATGAACAGGGGTACCCATTTAACCAGTACCGTTATCATGCTGCGCCAGAACTCGCAAAAGACGCTCAGACATGCAGGCACAGAAAGCCCATAATAACGGTACTGGTTAAATGGCTTGCTGAGGTGGACTGAGGATCAAAGTCAAAAACAGTGTCTATATATAAGTACTGTGTTTTCCTGTTACTGTAGTTTTACTTTTCGTTGTTTGTCTTTAGTTTTCTCTTTTGACTTTCTATCACATTAGCCAAGCCATTGAGGTGTGACGGGTAACATGGGCTTTCTGTGCCAGCATGTCTGAGCACACGTGTTTTTTTAACGTGGGTGAGTTCTGGCGCAGCATGTTACCCGTCATGCCTCAATGGGAACCCCGTGTCTTTTACGGGGCGTCAGGCGTAGTGACGGCTTTTTTTGGTTACTTTTTTTAGCTGCTGAAAAAAAGTGACTCGCCCGCGGTGCGAATACCGCAATGCCTAACTAAATAACCACGGTAAATATTGCTCAACCTACCCGTAAATCAATCTACTTTAGCTAAACCTAAATCGCGGAACTAGTTTCCGCGCCTACAGGTGGGTGTTTCGCCTGCGGGGCAATAATCGCAAAGCCTGATTAAAAATACGAAAAAAGAAAGTAACGATTCAATCCTTCTGCAATAACGTCATCGCATTCCCACTATGCTCAACACTCAGCCGACCAAGAAACGTCATGCCTAGCAAAATGGGTCCCGGATGATTACCATCAATCACTAAGGCCTCTACATTCGTTTCTGTAATACTGCCAACAGACACTGACTTCAACCGAACACGATAGGCTTTTTCGAAACCCGATGCTGTACTAACACTCGCCGGAGTTCCAACCTTGTCATAAAGGATACCTAGCTGTTTTGCCTGTGCAACATTCATCGCTATAGCACTGGCACCGGTATCGACAAGAAAGCGGGCCGAGTGCCCATTTATATTCCCATATGTCATATACATGCCACCGGAATTGATAAAAATAGTTTCTTTTTGTGACTTACGTTTAGTAAATGCAGTACTGACGGCACTGCCGAGGTCATATTGTTTTTGCTCACCATCAACTTCAAGGACCGCGCCCTGTTTAGTCACCGAAATAACTTTTACGCCTTCGGGACTTGTTTGACCCACCACGAGAACGTGCATGTCACCATCTATCATCAGCACTGCTTTGTTGGAAAACAGTCCCTGCACTGCGATTGTTTCAACAGCATATGCACTATTTACAGATGACATAGCCATTAGAAAAAATAATAGTAAATAAGAGGATATTTGTTTTTTCATAACTTAAAGCATCAAAAAATTAATCAGTAATAGACAGCATAGACTAATAAACCCAGCTAAGACGTCATCCACCATGATTCCAAAGCCACCTTGAACATTTTTATCAAGCCATGAAATCGGCCAGGGTTTAACCGCATCAAAGAAACGAAATAAAGCAAAAC
>CAWBXM010000087.1:0-18156 GCA_963792545.1 uncultured Gammaproteobacteria bacterium
CGTTTCCCACGGGATTGTAGCTAGCAGACAGAAGTAAAGCCCAGATAAAATACCTGGCAAAACTATATCGCCCCGTATGAGATGGTATCCAGAGTACGCCAAGGGTAAAATGTAGTGCCGTCTATTTAATTACGAAATTTACCTTGAACTTCTTCCTTTTAAAATAATAATGATTTACACCAATAATGCTATACCTGAAAATTAACCTAAACCTGAACGCTGCATTCAAATATATATGCCTGGCCTTAATTTTTTCTGGCGCACAGATAAACAATACTCGCGCCTCCGATATTTTTGCTGATAGTCACATTCATTACAATTGGGACCAGCGTGAGGTAACTCTCCGCAGGAAATCGTTGATATTCTTAAGCAGCATAATGTTGGCCTGACCATCGTCGCGGGTACGCCTTCCGAACTGGCGCTAGAACTGAGAGAAGAAGGTGGTGACTGGATCATCCCCTTCTTTAGCCCCTACATACACGAAACGGGTAAGCGGGACTGGTACAAGGATGAAGAAGTGCTGAGGCGTGCTGCAGATGGCCTGCAGAAAGGACTGTATTTTGGTATCGGCGAAGTCCACTTTATGAACGGTTTTCAACCGAAGACCGATAATGACATATTCCTGAAGTTGATAGCGCTGGCAGAAAGCTATGACGTACCGATGCTGATCCATATCGACTCTGGAAATGAGATGACCTTTCAACGTTTGTGCGAAGCAAACCCGAAAGTCCGCATGATATTTGCTCATGCCGGCGGTAACCTGCGACCGAGCCATATCGAGAAAATATTAAACGTCTGTGACAATGTCTGGATAGATTTCGCAGCCCGTGATCCGTGGCGTTATGACGGTATTAGTGAAGAAGACCACACCCTGTTGCCGGAATGGAAAGCGCTGGTGTTAAAATATCCGGATCGTTTCATAACAGGCACAGACCCGGTATGGAAAGTTACCCGCTGGTCGACCTGGGATACCGATGATGAAGGCTGGACACACTATCAACAATTATACGATTATCACTGGACCTGGTTGAACGATCTGCCGGAGGATGTCAGGAAAAAAATAGCCTGGGAAAATACCCAGGTTATCCTGGACAAACAGAACAGGAAAAAAACAGGAAAAAATTAGAACCTGACGCGCTTCAGCTCATTTTCTATGGCGCCGACAACACGTTTGTCGAGCGGATCGATGGCACTCTGATAACTCGTCACCATATTCCCCTCGCTATCGATGAGATATTTATGAAAGTTCCACTGCGGGTAAGTACCTGATGCCTCAGCCAGTTTTCGATAGAAAGGATCAGCATTGCGAGAAGCCACACGGGTCTTGCTAAACATAGGGAAATCAACGCCGTAGGTAACAGCGCAGAAAGACTTGATCTCTTTTTCAGTACCGGGTTCCTGATGGCCAAAATCATTCGATGGAAAACCCAGTACTACCAGCCCGCTTTCCCGGTACTGTTTATAAAGCTTCTCCAGTGAATCATATTGATCAGTGTATGCGCATCGGCTGGCGGTATTCACCACCAGCAGCACTTTGCCCTGATACTCTTCACACAGGTTGACATGCTGCTCTCCATTCAAAGTACGCACATCAAAATCGAGTAATGCAGAACATTCTTTTGCCAGCAACTGAGTGCTGCTCAGCAGCATCAAAACTAGAATTAAATTTCTCATGGTAGGCCTCATTATCTATCTATTTTGTACAAAGTTGTTATTCAGGTATTACTCAACTCAAACAAGTGGTAATTTTTCCAGCGAGGTAAACTTGGTAACGCCTTTTGGCAACTTGCGTAAACGTCTTACACCTTCACCACCGGTCCATATATCTACATTTTCTGCAATGGAATCGCGTAACTCTTTTAGATTACCGCGGATATTTTCATACTGATAAGAACCGCTGAAAGTAACGCCAAGCACATCCGCTTCGAACCTGTCTACGGCAGAAACGAGCTGATCTAGCGGTACCTCAGCACCAAGGTTGATCACCGATATGTCATGTGCTGACAACAGCGCTGATATCATTAACAGGCCAAGCGTATGCTCTTCTCCAGGTAACGTTGCCAGCAGCACGCGTGGTTTTTTCGCCGTTTTTTGAATGACAGATATCTCGCTATTGATGAAACGAGTCAGTACCTCAGATAACAGATGTTCTTCGAAGATCTGCAGTCTTCCAGACGCCCAGCGTTGACCGACTGTTTGCAGTAATGGCACCACGGTATCGATGATGAAACGTTGCATACCCTGCTCTTGATAAACTGCTGTCAATACAGATTCCAGCTCAGAGGCATCGGTATCCTGCAATACAGCCAGTATTTTATCTATGGCATCGTTCGACGGTGTTTCAGGGCATAGATCTGCCTCCAGAATATCCAGGTCAGAATCACTTAATGCGACCACTCTACCCGGCCGTAAGCCCTGATCAAGCAGGCGCCGGATACGCTGCAAACGGCGTAATTGCACTTCCGGGTACATCCTTTCGCCCTTCTCGTTTCGAATCGGCTCGGGAAAACCGTATCGACGCTCCCATATACGCAAGGTATCACGTGCTATGCCAGTATCCCGTTCTACCGAGCCGATGCTCAAACATTCACTATTCATGGGGTTATTTTAATAAAAAATTAAGAAAAAAGCAATAATAATAATATTTGTCCTAGACAAAACGAATTTTATCCATATAATAATCACATGGGCGACTGAAATGCCCATGTACTTAAACCACTAAATAACGTCTAATCGGAGAAAAATCATGAGTAATTATGAAAAACAAATCCAGGCCACAGAAAAGTTCTACGATCAAGCAATACTTGCAGCAGAATTAGAAGATATCGAAGTTTTATCTTCCGTCGTACCCGGAAGTCGTCTGCACGAAATAATTCATAATCCAATCGATAGCGGTATAGATGAAGGTTAATCTCCCTGAGTAGGTCCCGGTTATCAACACTGCAATGAGATTAGCCAAAATCTAACAGGTGTTGATAATTTTGGGACCAGCCGGAGAGCAAAATTAGCTCTCCGGTTCTTTTTCAAAATAGTGTATACGTACTAGGAGGATAAACATGAGAATTTCTACCCTGGATCCAATATCGATGAATGATGTCATTGATATAAATACAGCAGCCTATGTTATCGAAGGCGAAGGTCCTAACGCGCTGAAGATCTATTTCGAAAGCGAAGCAAATAGAGCCGAATACCTCGATATACCTATTCATACATCGAATGCCACCTTATCAGCAGCTTATGCACTGTGTGCCGATAGTGAAATTACTGGCTCGATCAACTAGTCACATAATATTATGAAACTTACAGTTTTTTACGATGGTTTCTGCCCCTTATGCAGTGCAGAGATAAATCAGCTTAGAGCATATGATGGTGATAATAAAATCGCATTCGAAGATATCCATGCACCTGATTTTGTTAAACGATATCCTTATATCGACCAGGTTGAAGCCAACAGGATATTACATGGCCAACTGAGTAACGGTGACATGATCTATGGCCTGGACGTAACATATCAGGCCTGGAAAGCTGTCGGCAAACACCGCTGGCTTGCAATCTTGAGGTGGCCGGGTATAAAACTGCTGGCAGACATCAGCTATCGTTTTTTTGCCCGCCATAGAAACATGATCTCTTCATTGATCATGGGAAAGACTAAATCGCAGGACTGTAAAAGCTGTAGACTGCCAGAGTGACGGCGAATACTTCATGCCAATGAACAGTAATGAATCTCGATCACTCACCATTACGTTATCATTTTTTAGCCTGATGATCAGCCTGCTATCGATTAACGGAGTCTCAGCAGATGAACGCGCAACAAACATAATGGATAATGCTGGAATAATAGATGACCGCAGCAACACTGGTATGCATTCCAGCTTGGGCACAGAATGGCGCCTGATAACGGATAACGTCATGGGCGGATTATCAGAAGGTAAACTGACACTGCATCATCATGAAGGCAGAGATTGTCTGCGCATGCAGGGTAATGTCACCACCGAAAACAATGGCGGTTTTGTACAGATGGCTCTGCCCCTGTCCGATGATGCGTTTGATGCCAGCGCATATGATGGTATCGAAATAGACGTCTCCGGAAACGGCGAGCTTTACAATATTCACCTGCGTACCGATGACCTCTGGTTTCCATGGCAGTCGTATCGTTCCAGCTTCACCGCGAGCACGGACTGGCAGACTTATCGCATCCCCTTTACCGAACTGGAAAAATACAAAACCTATACCAGCTTTGATAAAAAAAAGCTCACACGTATAGGCCTGATCGCCATCGGCAGAGATTTTCAGGCTGATCTGTGTTTAGCATCAATCAAATTTTATGTTGATTAACTTCCATCCAGAACCCATTATTCTTTCTTATCGACCATGAAATCAACGGCTCTAATCATTGGCGCCAGCGGCGGACTCGGCTCTGCCCTCTGTCAGCGATGGCTGCAGGATGAGGAGATAGATTCTGTGATCGCCGTCAGCAGAAATGCATTGCCGGAACAGGAACAGATCGCGCTGAAGACTACGCATCTTATGCAGTGTGATTACAGTGAAACTGCCATCGCAGAAACCTGTGAAAAGATAGACGAGCTTACCGATTCCATCACGCATGTCTGTATATGCAATGGCATCCTGCACGATGGCGATCACTGGCCGGAAAAACGCATCGAAGAAATAAATGCCCGCGCAATGCAGGACATCTTCACCATCAACAGTGTTATCCCTATATTATGGTTAAAAGCGCTTGCCCCTGTTCTCACAGGCAAAACTGACTGCGTCATCGCCGTGTTCAGCGCCAGGATAGGCAGTATCGGAGATAATCGCTCAGGTGGCTGGTATAGCTACCGGGCGTCGAAAGCGGCACTTAACATGTTGTTAAAAACGGCTGCCATCGAATATGCGAGACGTGCAAAAAATGTAAAGCTAATCGCCTTTCACCCTGGCACGACTGATACCTACCTGTCGAAACCTTTTCAACGCTCTGTAAAAAGCGAAAACCTGTTTAGCGCAGAATTCGTCGCCGACCACCTGGTGGAAATAATGAAACATCAGGCTATCGATGGTGAACTGTCATATATAGACTGGGAGAACAAAGCCATTGTCTGGTAACGAATCCACAGCAAAGATACTCGGCTACTCCGGATTGATACCTTTTATCGTATTAAGTATCGCCAGCTGGCTGCAGATACCATTTGATATAGACGTCACCCGCATGCTGATGACTTATGCAGCGATAATCTTTTCTTTCATGGGCGCCGTTCACTGGGGCATAGCCATATCGTCAAAACAGGACAGCAGCGAATATCTCATGGTCAGTGTCATGCCGGCTTTACTGGCATGGTTCGCTCTACTTGCGCCACAAACTTATGCACTTTTACTGCTGCTGTTGGGCTTTATCGCGCTTTATGCTTACGACCGCTATGCAGAGAAAGAGCAGCAGCTGCCCGACTGGTATCTGCCAATGAGACAACGGCTAACGATAGTCGTTGTTATATGTCTGAGTGGTGCACTGCTATCACCTACACCGCACTAGTCTATCAATCTATCAACGTTTAAAAAGATTGATCAGCAGTGTCAGTACAACACTTATTATCAGCATAGAGGTGATGGGGATAAATATTTTTCCCTGTGCAGTTTCTATACGGATATCACCAGGCAATTTTCCAAACCAGTTCAGCGTCCATGGTGCGAAATGCATAAGCACTCCCGTTGCCAGCAGCAGCGTTCCGATTATCATCAACCAGCGTGCCATCTATTTCGCCTCTTTCCTGTATCTGCTCATTAGTTAGTTACTTTTCTATACTCTGCCTTCACGCAGGCTTTGTACAGGTGGTGATGTCAATACGCTACGGGTACCGAGTAATCCGGCAATTACCACGATTGATACGCCACTGATAAAACCGGTTAATGCAACAGAAATATCGAACTGATAATCAAACCCGAATACGAACGTCGCCAGCAGCCAGGCAAGTGATGTCGCGGCGATGCCGGCGAGTAAACCTGATAATGCCCCTAACATGCTGAACTCCGCGAACAAGCCGAGCAATAATACCTTTTTACTGGCGCCGAGCGTACGTAATACGGCGCTCTCGAATCGTCGTTCATCCTGGTTAGACTGTATCGCCGCATAGAGTACCGCCAGCCCTGCTAACAGGGTGAACAGGAATATGAATTCAACGGCGAGTGAAACACGTTCGATAATGCCACGCACGCGCTGCATGATGGTTTCGATATCGATCAGTGTTATGTTAGAAAACTCGCGTACCAGTTTATCCAGTTGCTGGCGCTGTTCTTTATTCAGGTAAACACTGGTTATCCAGTTAGCCGGTTTATCGTCGAGCACACCCGGCGGCACCACGGTGAAAAAATTAACATTAAAGGTATCCCAGTCAACACTGCGCAGGTTGCTTATGGTGAAATCGATCAATGTGCCATTGATATCAAAACTGACGACATCATTCACACTTAACTTTAATGTCTGTGCAAGCTGTGCTTCAAAAGACATCAATGGTCTGCCGAAATCCTCACTTTCCCACCATCTTCCAGCGACGACTTCATTATCAGGCTGCATCGTTTCGGCCCATGAAAGGTTGAACTCACGGGTAACGAAACGTTTCGCACGTTCACTCTCATAATCCGAGGTACTGACCTCCAGGCCATTTATCTCCACCAGGCGTGCTCGTACCATCGGGTAAAGTTTAGTGTTGCTTACTCCCATGGTTTTAAAATATTCAATTATGCTTTCGACCTGGTCCGACTGTACATTGATAACAAAATAATTCGGCGCATCATGCGGCAGGCTACGCTGCCAGTTATCGAGCAGATCCGAACGCACGGTCGATAGTAATAGCAGCACCATGATACCGAGCCCGAAAGCCACGATCTGTATGACGCTGCTGGCAGGCCGGCGTGAGATATTCGCCAGGCCAAACCGCCAGGCCACACCGACGCGTGCGCGCAGACGGTTTAGCAGCAGGATCATCAGGTAGGCTGCCGCAGCCAGTATTAGCAGCGTGCCCATGATGCCACCAACAACGATGCTTACCAGCTGCAGGTCACCGATCTGCCAGTACAGCAACAGCGACATACAGGCTATTACGGCAAGGTAGACCGTCCACACACTCGGTGGCCGTGTTGGTACATCTTTACGCAGCACATGTAACGGCGGTATCCTGCGAAGCGACAGCAGAGGCGGCAGTGCAAAACCGATCAGCATCACGACACCGGTCGCATATCCTAGTATCATCGCTTTCATCGAAGGCGGCGGCAACTGCCGCAGGACCAGCTGATCGAGTAAATCTGTTATCACCACCTGTGTCAGCACACCCAGTATACAACCCACCGTACTGGCAAGCAGAGACAGCCATAACATCTCCAGGGTAAAAAGCCGGATGATAGTATTTTGAGATGCACCCAAACAGCGCATCATGGCACTGGTATTGAGATGGCGGGAACTGAAACGGTTGGCGACCGTCGCCACGGCTACGCCTGCGAGTAATACGCTTATCAGTGCCGCCAGGCCAAGAAATTGCTGCGCACTTTTTAAGGCGGTATTGAGTTCCGGACGTCCTTGTTCAACGCTAAGAACCTGTTCACCTGCCCTCAGCCGTTTTATGACCGCATCACGGTAATTATCGATGCTGCCGCTGTCACCAGCGATCAGGACCCGGTAATTTACTAGTGAGCCGGTAGTGATCAGACCGGTCGCGTCCAGATCCGCGCTGTTCATCATCACACGAGGTGCGACACTGAACAGGTCGCCTGCACGATCGGGTTCATAGCGGATAAATCGGCGAACCGTAAAAGAGCTGGTGCCGAGATCAACTCGATCACCGATTTCGATATCGAGCAGCTGCAGAAGCCGGGATTCAACCCATAGTTCTCCACGCGCCGGTATCACCGTGGTTGCTTCGTCATCACCAAAAGCGGTATCACTTACGCGTACTACTCCCCGCAGCGGATAGCCCTCACTCACCGCTTTCACCTCGGCCAGCTGCAAACGTTCGTTGGCAAGCACCACGCTGCGAAATTGCTGGGTCATCGTCACCTGGAAATCATTCGCCCGCGCTTCTGTGATGTAATCGTTAACATCAGAACGTCCGGAAGTGATCACCAGGTCACCGGCTATCAGTTCGGCTGACTGCATCTGCAGACCACGTTCGATACGGTCGGTAAAAAAACCGACAGCAGTGATACTGGTTACCGCGATGATAAGCCCTATCGCCAGTATAGTTAGCTCACCGCCGCGCCAGTCACGCCACAACATACGCCAGGATGAATACCAGTAAAAAGCCAGGCCATATTTCTGTTTTATCGCAGTCACAGGATCATGCCTTCTCGTCGGTTATCAGTTTGCCAGCATCTAGTCGTATGCGCTGGCTACACAGTTTCGAAAGTTCGACATCATGTGTCGCCATGATCAGTGTTGTGCCCTGCTCTGAATTCAGTTCGAACAATAGCTCGATGATACGCTTTCCGGTTTCACTATCCAGGTTTCCTGTCGGTTCATCGGCGAACAGGCAGCGTGGACTCGTGGAAAATGCACGCGCTATGGCGCAGCGCTGTTGCTCTCCGCCAGATAACTGGTTCGGATAATGATGGATACGTTCCTGCAGGCCAACACGAGCCAGCAGTTCTTCGGCCGTTTTTCGCGGATGCGGAGCCTGTGCCAGTTCCAGCGGAAGCATGACGTTCTCCAGCGCTGTCAGACCAAACAGCAGCTGGAAGTTCTGGAAGACAAAACCGACAAGCTCGGCCCTGAGCAATGCACGCCCGTCTTCATCAAAATCATTGAGATTATTATTATCGAGTATCACTGCTCCCTGTGTCGGTGTATCCAGTCCTGCCAGCAGTCCGAGCAAGGTCGTCTTGCCAGAGCCCGACGCACCGAGAATCGCTACCGAAGTGCCCGCTTCAATCTTAAAGTTGATATCATGTAACAGGGTCAGCATCCCGCCTCGGGTTGTTACCTGTTTGCCCAGTTGACGGGCCTCAACAAAGGTGTTTATAGCATTGTTCGACATGATGAAAAAATTCTCCAGTTACGTATTACCAGCGCTTCAATCAGCACCTGGATCAACTCTGCGACTCCTGTTAATGACAGGTATCGTGGCTACAGGTTCAAACCTGATGGTCTACCCTACTTTATATGCTGCAGACAAAACACCGGCAACTATTCTGGTTTTAGGTGACAGCCTCAGTGCTGCCTATGGCCTGAACGCAGATGAAGGCTGGGTGGCACTGTTGCAACAACAGGTTACCGAGCAGGGATATGATTACAAGGTGATCAATGCAAGTGTCAGTGGTGATACCACGCGTACCGGGCTGAGCCGTCTCGAACCGGCATTGAAGACGCATGAACCGGATATCGTTATCATCGCACTGGGAGCCAATGATGGCCTGCGTGGCCTGCCATTCAGTGAGATCGAAAACAGCCTGGTCAAAATCATCGAGCGCTGCAAACAGGAAGAAACACGGATACTCCTGGTCGGTGTTCGCCTGCCGCCCAACTATGGAGCCGTCTACAATCAGAAGTTTGCTGAACTTTATCAGCGCCTGGCAGACACCTATGAAATACCTCTGGTACCCAGGATACTCGACCAGGTCGCTGAAAATCGTGAACTGATGCAGCATGATGGCATGCATCCAAAAGCCGCAGCGCAACCACAGGTAATGAAGAATATATGGGCTGATCTGAAGCCGTTACTCAATCAAGACATCAAAAAAAATTAAAGGCTATGAACAGGATCAACCCAAAAAAGTTACTACTGTCCAAGTGGACGGCAGTGCAACCGCAAGGAAAAGAACGGCATTTTATCGTCACAAAACTGTTACGTGACGATGATGAAAATATCATTGCCTGTGAACTGGAAGCAGTTATAAATAAAAAACTATATGAGATCGACTGGCAGCTATTAAAAGAATCATCCCGCTGGGTGATGGGATGGAAGTGAGCCTCCGTCGCGCTTATCCCGTTAACGATCGTCCGGTTAATGATAAGAAGCTAGTGGTTGTCTGCCAGCTCGGTGAAGATGCGAATATAATCATCCGTCTTGTTGATGAAGTATTCTTTTTGCTCAGCGTTCGAAGCATGCACCAGTCTCACCGTCAGCCATGCTATCACCTGTTTGTTGGCTTCATCAGCAGCAGCCAGCGCTAAATTCGGTTCGTCATTAAATTTTCTGAAAAATGTAGTTAATCGTTCAGATTTAATTTCAGGATCGTCAGACGACTCCAGTATTTCTCGTATACTGTGCTGCCAGACCTTCCTCTGCTGCAGACGTAATGCAGCACTGCTGTAGAATTTATATGCCGCTTTTTCCAAATACTGTTCTTGCTGCTGCGTCAGATCACCCAGCCAGTTCTCATAATTATCGCGCAGCCTTTCTGTATATTGTTCGATGCGTTGTTCTGCATCGAGGTCGACATAGTCATCATAAAATTCTTCATTCTCATCATCGATGCTTTCGAACAGCTCATCCAGCTGTTCATCATTTAACAGCGGCAGTAACTCTGCCATCTCTTCATTGAGCTTTTCCCTCAGCGGCAGCCATAACGATTTCATATCTGACATATGCTGTAATACTCGCTCTTCGCTCAGATGCAGACCAAAATCAAGCTGAAATTCGCGCAGCAGCTCAGCGTACTGTTTTAGCTGTGTATTTCGGTGCCAGTTGATAAGAACCCTGGTGCGCTGTTCGACTTCTTCCTCGAGCATGTCATCGAGCGAAACCATGCCTTCGACATAAGACGGAATAAGATAATCCAGCCGGTTATAGATGGATTTGAATGAACATGCAGAAACCATCGTGATAAACACGATAACAAAAAGAAACGTTGTATTGCGTGGTAGATGTGTCAGCATTTTACTGTTGGTAAACGTTTAGCCGCCATTACGGGACAGGTATTATCTATCCCACCTTTACACTGTTAAGACGAGCAGATCGCGTACCCGGTATCGAAAGATTATCCGCAGCATGATAACTAAATACCAGGGAGTATTTCGGTTCACCTGTTTTATTCGCACCGGCAACATGAAAAGTACGGCAATGAAAAAATAGCACATCGCCCGCTTTTAATTCCGCGTCCACCGCACTGTCTAATAACTCCTGGTTCTCCGGCAAGTCGTCACGCAGGAACAGTTCCGCATCAAAACGGCCGCGATCGAGTTCGAGCTTATGAGAACCCGGTATGAATTTCATGCCGCCCTTCTGTTCATATTCATCACCTAACGCCAGCCAGACATTGACGAGTTCCGGCCGGTCAAAACTCCAGTAACGCATATCCTGATGCCAGCCGGTTCGGGTACTGTACTGCGGCATCTTGGTCATGATGCAGTTGTGATGGTTCTGGGTAAGCATCAGCTGGTCGGTACCGATCAGTTGTTTCAATGCTGAAACCACTTCCGGATTACCCGCCCATTCACGAAATGCTGCATCACGGGCATAAGCGTTCAACAGACGCCGCGGCGTATAGCCGCCAGGTGCCATAAGATCCTTCGGTGCACCGGGATAAGACAATTCTATTTCGTATTCCAGCGGACCTAATGCCGGCACCATAGACGCTTCAACGGTATTGATCATGCGCTGACGTAAAGCAGCCGGCGCAAGATTACGCACGATCAGGTATCCGTCACGTCTGAATTGCAGTAACTGCAATTCAGACAGGCCTTGGTTTGATATTTTTTCTTGTAAATTCGACATGCGGTAATTATAAAATCTGCTTATTCAACATAGCAGTAATTTTGTATAAACAATGATTCATTTTTTTAACTTTCCGGTATTTTCTGATTCTGGCTTATCGGCATCTTCTAGATCATATGCATCAGCCACATAGGCAGGGCCCTTCATTAACACCACGATAACACAGCCAATAGATACGGTTATGATTGCAGAAATCACGCTAAAAAATAAAGAGATCGAGAGTATGTCTATACCAATGTGCAGTTTGTCTATCTCAGCCGCTGTCCTTTCGAAAGGAAACAATCGTACGAAGCTAGAGAGAAACAACGGTATAAAAATACCGCCAGCCAGTATTTTTGGAAGCATTTTAAGGATGGTCCACTCCAGGCCTGCAGGATGATGCTGATTATGTAACTTCTTCATAGATTTTCTCCGCTGACTTATCAGCTGCCAGTTACATTAAAGACGACAAACACTTAGTAATAAAGAATCCAGTTCTTCTCTTTATAGTGATTATAAACTGGCTGATTAGTTCGTCTAACACTGTAAATTAATATCACATACCATCCCGCTAAAGTGTTCGATAGAATGAAACTTACTAAGGACTCGGGCTTGCATGTCTGTTATGAATCTTTTCGATAACCGCCAATGCGTCATCAGGTATCTTGCCTTTCATGTATTTTTCAATTGTCCTAAGCCTATGGTAATTAGCTTGTTGAAAAGTCTTCCATGAAGTATCAATCAACCAAAATAACAAAGATGCCCCGGCAGACAGTAATAGCAACATTTCTATCTTCGCTGTAAATGCCGCACCTATGCCTGCCATGCTTAAGGTTACGCTCTATGCTTTTATAGTAAGTGATTTTTCATCGAATGATTCAACCGCATCTTGCAAATGAAAATATTCTTGCCGTAAAAACTCTTTATCTATTGCATTGCCCATAATACTATCCTTTGATTTTTTATTTTTCCACCTTGTACCAGAGTACATCGTCAGTACCACCAACAACCTCGTATGTGGTTACAGCCACGCGCAACAATACACAATCTGGTGAAGCTAGAAAAGCAGTGAGGTTGCTGTGCCTGGCAAGATGCGCCTGTTCAATTGCTTTATGATCGAAACTCGGCACCTCAGATGCAATGCCATGCGCAGTTAGAACAAGGTCCCGATGTTCGGCTGATTCCAGCGCTGCACGGTGGTCTATCAACATGGCGACACGTCCGTCTTTCAACAAATTACGATACTTCATCGTATTACGATAGGTAGCCATGATGAGATACCGAAGTCCATCAACAGGCGTGAACGCCATCAGACTGGCATGCGGCTGGCCCTCATACTGAGTAGCGAGAATCCCAAACTGACTCGTATCAAGGGCACGCTGGATTTCTTTCTCAGTCTTCATGTGTTGCTCCGATGACAATGTGATGTCGCTCATTACTGAACCTCAAGAAATTAAATATACAGCTTTCTTCATGATACGAACCGGATAGTAACTAAACAAGTATTCAGAGACAGATTACGATTAATCGGAATTTAATTGTAGTCTGCCCCCTATTATTCCTTATTCACACGCTATGAACGTTTTTTTCCAGCTCTTTTTCCAGTTGCTGGCTGACGGCTTTTGGTGATGACGAGTACCTGCCGACCAGGTCGTAGGCGACCGGCACGATGAAAATGGTAAACAGTGTGCTGGCGATAACGCCGAACAAAATCACTATGCCGATAACATAACGGGTTTCCGTGCCGGCGCCGGTTGAAACCAGCAGCGGCACGGAGCCGGCTGCAGTAGTAATACCGGTCATGATGATCGGACGGAAACGGGTATCAGCCGCTTCGATCAGGGCTTCGTGGAATTCACGGCCCTGGTCGCGCAGCTGGTTGGCAAACTCGACGATCAATATACCGTTTTTCGCCGACAGCCCGACCAGCATGATGAGTCCGATCTGGCTGTACAGGTTCAGCGTCTGGTCGGTGAGATACAGACCCAGCAGTGCGCCGGTCATCGCCAACGGCACGGTGAGCATGATGATAAAAGGATGGATCCAGCTCTCAAACTGTGCCGCCAGTACCAGGAACACCACCATGATGCCGAGCATAAAGATAAACAATAACGATTCGCCAGCAAACTTGTAATCACGCGACTGCCCCTTGTAGTCAATGATGACCTGTGCCGGCAGGTATTCCTCGACCAGGCCTTCGAGATGTGACAGTGCTTCGCCCAGTGAGTAACCTTCCGCCAGGTTGGCTTCCAGGGTGATGCTGCGTACCCGGTTGTAGCGGTTGAGCTTGATCGAGTCGGCAAACTCTTCCAGCTGAACAAGATTAGATAGAGGGATCAGTTGCCCCGTGCGTTCCGAACGCACATAGATATTCTGTATGTCACTGGGCGTACGCTGCGCTTTGCGTTCGCCTTCGAGCAGGATGTAGTATTCCTGGCCTTCATCGATATAGGTGGTCACCCGGCGCGAGCCCAGCATGGTCTCCAGGGTGCGGCCGATATTACTCACGGTGACACCGAGATCGGCAGCGCGATCATAATCGATCACCACCTGCATCTGTGGTTTGGTCTCTTTATAGTCCCAGTCCAGTTCGGTGATACCGGGATTGTCCTGCTTGAGCCGTGCCAGCAGGATGTCGCGCCACTCGGCTAACTGCTCATAAGTGCCGCCGCCGATAACAAACTGCACCGGTTTCTGGATGCGTGCACCGAAACCCTGGCGCATCACCGGGAAAGCCTTAACACCAGGCAGGTCACCGAGTTTTGCGCGCACATCAGCCATAATCTCCCAGGCGGAGCGGCGCGTGTCCCAGTCGTTCAGCACCATGATAATAATGCCGTTATTGAAAATCGCGAGATTACCGAAGCTACGCGGTGCACGTACCAGCAGGCGCGTTACCTCGCCCGATTCCACCAGCGGCATCAGCCTGCTTTCGGCCTCGTCCATGTATTTTTTGATGTAGTCATAGGAGGCGCCTTCCGGGCCGTTCACCAGCACATAAAAAGCGCCGCGGTCTTCTTTCGGCGTGTACTCATCGGGGATGTGCGTTAACAGCCATGAAGACGAGACGGCAACCGCGACAAACACCAGCACGATGACCCACTTGTGTTTCAGCGCACCGGCAAGCACGGTATGGTAACCGCGCTGCAGCTTACGAAAACCGGCATCGACAAATTTTGTGGCCACATTGTCCTTGCCGCTGGGATGCAATATTTTTGATGCCAGCATCGGCGACAAGGTCAGCGCGACAAAACTGGAAAAAGCCACCGCCGCTGCCATGGTGATGGCAAACTCGGAGAACAGGCGGCCGACATCACCCTGCAGAAAAGCGATGGGTACAAACACAGAGACCAGCACCACGGTGGTTGCGATCACCGCAAACGCCACCTGGCGGGTGCCGCGAAAGGCCGCCACCAAACGGGTTTCACCGTATTTATCCATGCGCCGGTGAATATTTTCCAGTACCACGATGGCATCATCCACCACCAGGCCGATGGCCAATACCAGCGCCAGCAGCGTCAGCATATTAATCGAGTAATCCAGTGCTAACAGCACTAGCGAACTGGCGATTAATGAAATAGGAACGGTTACCGCCGGTATCAGTGTCGCACGCAGGCTGCCGAGAAACAGGTAGATAACCAGGATAACCAGGACGATGGCGATGGCCAGCGTTTTATAGACTTCACTGATCGCACCTTCGATAAACACCGAGGTGTCAAAACTCTGGTCGATGTTCATACCCGCGGGCAACGTCGGATTCAGGCGCAGCATTTCAGCCTTGGCGGCGCGCGCCACTTCCAGGGTGTTGGCCGTGGACTGTTTGATAATGCCGATACCGACCATGGGAATGCCATTGCCACGAAAGAACAGCCGGTTTTCCTCTGCGGTACGTTCAACACGGGCGACATCACCGAGGCGCGTGAGGTGATCATCATCGCCCTTACTGATAACCAGCCGTGAAAACTCGTCGGCAGTGCGAAACTGGCGTTTGATGCGCACGGTAAACTGGCGCTCGTCGGAGTCGATACTACCAGCCGGTAGCTCGACATTTTCGGTGCGTAGCGCGTTCTCGACATCGGCAACCGTCAGGTCGCGTGCGGCCAGCCGGTTACGGTCAAGCCAGATGCGCATGGCGTAAGACTGTTTACCGCCGATGCGGACGCGGGCAACACCGTCGAGTACCGAAAAACGATCCAGCAGGTAACGTTCGGCATAGTCCGTTAATGCCGGCACGGTGAGCCGGTCACTGGACAGGTTAAGCCACATGATGACGTCGTCATCACTGCTGGCTTTCTGAATATTGGGCGGTTCCGCTTCCACCGGCAGACTATCGAGCACACCAGATACCCGGTCACGGATATCATTGGCGGCAGCGTCGATATCACGGTCGACATCAAATTCAACGGATATATTTGAACGGCCGTCTTCACTGCCGGATTCGATAAAACGCATGCCTTCGATGCCGGCAATACGGTCTTCTATTATACGGGTAATACGACTTTCAACGACATCCGCAGAGGCGCCGGGGTAGACTGTTTCGATGGAGACGACGGGCGGGTCAATATTGGGAAATTCACGCAAAGGCAGACGATCGAAGGCGAGCAGACCGAAGGCGATGAGCAGGATGGATAATACTGCTGCCAGTATCGGGCGCTTGACCGAGACATCAGAAAGTATCAAGGGACTGTACCTTTAGGCTTGGCACTTTTAGGCTTGGCACTTTTAGGCATGGCACTTTTAGGGCTGGCACCTTTCGTGTTCTGTTTTTTTATGATGCTGCTGATATCAACACTGCCATCATCGACGGCCATCACATCAAGCGTATCACCCGGCTGTACCTTACTGTTGCCGTGGGTGACAACCTGTTGGTCAGCGCTCAAACCATCGAGTATCTCGACATAACCGGGCAGGCGTAGGCCGATTTTTACCTGTGTTTTCTCCACCGTGTCCTTGCCGTCTTTAGCAACACGCACCATCACGTACTGCCTGTCAGCCAGCGGCAGTAACGCGGCTTCCGGAATCACCAGCGCCTGTCGGGTGTTACGCAACAGATCAACCTGCATCAGGATGCCGGGTAAAATGCTGCCATCGGGGTTAGGCAGCACGGCACGCACCCGGATGGAACGGGTTACCGGGTCGATGCGGCTATCGATACTTTTCACTTCACCGAAATATTCTTTATTGCCCAGTGCTGCTGCCTGCGCTTTTATCTTCAGCCCTGGTTGCAACTCGGTGAGAAATACCGAGGGTACGCTGAAATCAAGTTTGATCTCGCGGGTATCATCGAGGGTGGCGATCAGGTCGCCGGTTTCGACCAGTGCACCGACACTGATATTGCGCAGGCCGACAGTACCGTCAAACGGGGCACGGATAACGCGGTCGCTGATGCGGGTTTTAATGACACTGATGCTGGCTTCTGCCTGTTCCAGTTCGAGACGGGTACGGTCTATTTCATCCGGTGATGTCAGCTGACGATCTTCTAGCTGCCGCAGACGATCAAGGGCAAGTTTACGTTCGCCGCGCACCGCCTGCGCCCGTTTAAGCTCTGCCTGTTCTTCAGCCTGATCAAGTACCACGAGCTTGTCCCCCGCCTTAACCTGCTGGCCATCCTCGAAATGGATCTGTGTCACTTTTTCAGTAATGCTGGCAGTGATGTTGACAGACTCGGTGGCGCGCGCGGTGCCCAGCGCTTCTACCCGGTCAGAGATCTGCTTCATCACCACCGGTGCCACGATGACATGCTTCGCCCCTTTGGGCGCTTGCGCGGCAGTGGCTGTTGTATTTGCAACGAGTAAAAATGCCGGTGTCGGAGGCTGTTCAAGCCTTTTGCCCGATACGGAAGCCCTTTAAGTCCTGGCCGAACAAAAAGCCACACAATCAGCGCCAAGAAAAGTGAAAAGATCAAAATCACCGGAAACACCGTGTACCAGTATTGCGGTCGAATGGTTGTCACCAGATGCCAGGCGCTACCTCGGGAACCGAATTCTGCTGAGCAGCAAGCATCGGTTGGAGCGCGTTCAACAATTCAGTGAAGCCAAAATGGACGAAAACACCAAATGCGGTGCCAAGGAAAAGGCCCAAAAAAATTAAGGCAACCAGAGCCTTTAAATGAAATCTATTCTGTTGACTCATCGATACAAACTCCCATGTAATTAAAAACGGTTAAACGAATAGAGACTGCGGCATGGGGGTGGGGCCGAGTGGGGGTAAAATGGCCGTTTAAGAATGGGACATTATTAACGCAGTTGTCCCTTCAATGCAACCAGGGACAAGCCATTTGAATAAGCGCCATGCTTTGAATTTTAAATTCGTATTGAGTTTCTGTGCCTGTGTGGACCCAATAAATCACATCACTCTGATAATATTGATTAATTTTTAACCTAAAGTGAACGTTTCAAATTTTAAAAAAAGGCGGAAATGTTTTATTTATATGGAATTCTATCAGATTTGGTTTTTTTGAATTTGAAACGCTCACTTTAGG
>CAWBXM010000088.1:0-9583 GCA_963792545.1 uncultured Gammaproteobacteria bacterium
AAAAATAAAAATGAATAATTTGAACACTCCACAAGCACGTATTATTGTACCCTTATTTCTGCTTTCAGGGCTACTTCCGTTTATTACAGGCTGCATGCCATACGAGACACACCCGGATACGACGGTCGAAACTAGCCCGCCGGTTGCCAACGTTGCTGAAAAAGCCGAAGCGCCTGCTAAACAGATACGAGTAAAAGCCGAACACCCACGCCAATATACGGTTAAAAAAGGTGATACATTGTGGGGCATATCCAGTTTATTCCTGCGTGATCCCTGGTACTGGCCTGAGATCTGGTCAAAAAATCAGCAGGTCAAAAATCCACATTTAATCTATCCGGGCGACGTATTGACGCTAATCTATGTCGACGGTCAGCCACAGATGCAGCTTAGCAAGACACAACAAAAAGGCGTTCAACAAATCAGCGAGAACGGTCTACCGGTTAGAAAACTTAGCCCAGACATCCGTAAATCTTCACTTGATGCCAACATCCCTTCCATTCCCAGCGATGCTATCCGGCAGTTTTTAACCAAACCACGCGTGGTTACCAAAGAGCAGCTGGAAAATGCTCCACGTATTATTGGCAGTGAAGAAGATCACCTGGTCATGGGCCACGGCAACCGCGTTTACATTCGTGGCGAGTTAGACAAAGAACGTGTACGGTTCTCAGTATTTAATCCCGGTAAAGCCCTACGCGACCCAGACACAGATGAAATTTTGGGCTATGAAGCAAAATATGCCGGTGATGTACGCATTACTGACTATGGCGACCCCGCCAGTGGCGACCTGACATTTACCGAGCGTGAAGTATTAATTGGTGATCGCCTACTGGTAGAAGATAAAAGCAAACTGGACAACCTGTTTTTCCCGCGTGTTCCTGCCAAAAATGTCGATGCACAGATAATCTCACTGTACGAA
Organism: uncultured Gammaproteobacteria bacterium; assembly: GCA_963792545.1. Classification (GTDB taxonomy): domain Bacteria; phylum Pseudomonadota; class Gammaproteobacteria; order SZUA-229; family SZUA-229. The sequence goes on from CAWBXM010000088.1 coordinate 917, forward strand.
GCTCTTTCCGGTGTTGCACAATTCCAGATAGTGGTCATAAACAAAGGTGAGCGTGATGGCATCGAAGTTGGCCATCTACTGGCAACCTTTAGTAAAGGCGATATCGTTCGCGACCGTTTTGACAAAAATAGCAGCAAGCCGGTTAAACTGCCTGATGAACGTAACGGGCTGATCATGGTGTTTAAAACATTTGATCAGGTCAGTTATGCGATAACCCTGGAATCTCGTCGAGTCATTCACAATAATGACCTTCTACACACACCAAGAATATAAACCGACCGGGCTAACGCATAAATTTCCACGGCTATAACTTCCGAACCTTTAATTAATATAGTGTAATATTCACGGATGAATAACCACGAACCTGCAAGGAGTGCGGGAGCAGAATCCTCACTCGAAAACTGGCTAACCCTGATACACACCCCGGGGATTGGCCCCTCTGCATTTCATACATTACTCAACACTTTTGGTTCCATTGAAGCCGCGCTCAATGCCAGACACGGCGAATTGTCCAGACTATCCATCAAGGCGGATGCAATCAATGCGCTGACCAGTCAGACCAAACCCAACATTGAAGCTGACCTTGCATGGCACAGCGAAGCTGAGCACCATATAATCACCCTGTTAGACGACCGCTATCCACCGCAATTAAAAGACCTGAGTGATGCACCGCCACTATTATATGTATGGGGCGATCCGGATTATCTGCGGCAACCCCAGCTCGCCATCGTAGGTTCGCGAAATGCTACCGCCATCGGTCGCAACACCGCCAAAGAATTTGCCAACCACCTGTCCAATATGGGCATCACCATTACCAGCGGGCTGGCCAGCGGCATCGATGGCGCCAGTCATGAAGGTGCATTAAATGGCCTGGCGGGCACCATCGCCGTGGTCGCACACGGCCTGGACATCATCTACCCGGCACAGCATCAAAAACTGGCTCAACAAATTAGCCAGCATGGCGCCGTTATTTCAGAGATGCCTATTGGCACACAGCTGCAACGTGGCCTTTTTCCACGACGCAATCGTCTGATCAGCGCACTATCACTAGGTACACTGGTGGTTGAGGCGGCACAGAAAAGTGGCTCATTAATAACTGCTCGTCTAGCGCTCGAACTAAACCGGGAGGTATTTGCCATCCCTGGATCCATTCATAACCCGATGGCACGCGGCTGTCATCAATTGATTCGACAGGGCGCCAAACTGGTCGAATCAGCCAATGATATATTAGAAGATTTGCGCATCCCACTCTTTCAAAACACCGCACTTCCTGAAAAAATCGGGCAGAATACCCATGAAAATTCAAAAGATCCGCTCAAGGCACTTGACCCGGATCACCAAAAACTGCTCAAATGCCTCGCTTATGAGCCGGCTAGCATCGATGAACTAGTAGTCCGCAGCAGTTTTAGGGCTGCAGAAGTTGCTTCCATGCTGCTAATTCTAGAACTAGAAGGTATCATCGCATGCCAGGACGGCCGCTTTACTCGCGTAAGTTAAGCTCCTGAAGCAATTGCTGTACACACTGATTTATATGTTTTTTAACCCCGCCTCTATTCTTTACAGGATTTTCTAAATGATAATTAAACAATCCGTGGTCGATGTTTTAATGTTTTTATTTGAACGCTACCTGGATGATGATGAAACCAGTGAGACCGGCCGCGTGATGGATGAACGCGACAGCATACAGCTTCGCCTGGAAGAAATGGGTTTTCACAATCGGGAGATCAACCAGGCGTTTGACTGGCTGGAAGATTTAGCTGACCTGCAGGATGGACAACAGTTTTCGCCATTAAGTGAATCCAGCACTCGCATATTCAGTGAGCAGGAGAAAAAACTTATCAGCACTGAAAGTATCGGATTTTTACACTTTCTTGAACAAACGAATATACTCACCCCGGTAACGCGTGAATTAATACTGGATCGTGTTGTCGCATTAGGGCAGCCACTTGATGAAGAGCAGATGAAATGGATCATCATGATCGTACTGCATGCACATCCAGGCGAAGAACACACACTCGCCCTGATGGAAAACTTTATATTTGATGAAGCTACCGACCTCATCCAATAACAAAAACCACCTGAGTAACTGATTGAACCACATGAGCAAAAACCTTGTTATCGTAGAATCGCCCGCCAAAGCGAAAACCATCGAAAAATATCTAGGCAAAGACTTTAAAGTCCTTGCCTCATATGGCCACGTCCGCGATCTGATACCCAAAGCAGATGCTATTGATACCGAAAATAATTTCACGATGAAGTACCAGATCATCGAAAGAAATGAAAAACACGTCAATAAGATTATCCAGTCTTTAAAAAAAGCCGACACGCTCTACCTCGCAACTGACCAGGATCGCGAAGGAGAAGCCATCTCATGGCATCTATATGAGCTGCTAAAAGAAAAAGAATTACTGGAGAATAAAACAGTACATCGCGTGGCTTTCAACGAGATCACCAAACGTGCGATACAGAATGCCATCGCCAATCCCGGTGAGTTATCAATCGACCTGATCAACGCACAGCAAACAAGGCGAGCACTCGATTATCTAGTTGGCTTTAACTTATCACCTCTACTCTGGAAAAAAGTTCAGCGCGGTCTGTCCGCTGGCCGCGTGCAAAGCCCTGCTTTACGATTGATCGTAGAGCGTGAAGAAGCCATTGAAGCTTTTGATGCTCAGGAATACTGGACCATCGAAGCTGACGTCAGCAAAAGCAAACAGGACTTCATCGCCCGGCTGACGATTTATAACGATGAAAAAGTTATTGATAAACAGGCCCCCAGGAAAGGCGATAAAAACACGGACGGCAACACTGACGCCATACAGGAGAAGACAAAGTTCAGCTTCATCGACGAAGCAAGTGCAGAAGCAGTTAAAAACAATTTACTTGCATTAGCCAATGGCAAACTGTCTGTAAATAAAGTCGAAAAGAAAGAAAGTAAACGTGAACCCAAAGCACCGTTCACCACATCGACCATGCAACAGGATGCCGCCAGTAAATTACGTTTCAGCGCACAGCGTACCATGCGCACCGCACAGAACCTGTATGAAGGCATCGACATCGGTGGTGAAACGGTTGGTTTAATCACCTACATGCGTACCGACTCCCTGCATCTTGCTGATGAAGCCATCGATGAAATCCGTGGTTTAATCGAGACTCGATTCGGCAAAAGTAATTTGCCTGATAGCCCGCGTATATTTAAAAATAAATCCAAAAATGCTCAGGAAGCTCACGAAGCCATACGCCCGACGTCCGTCCTGCATACACCTGAAGCGATCAAAGACAGGCTAAAACCGGATCAATTTGCTTTATACGAATTGATCTGGAAACGCACCATGGCATGCCAGATGAGACACGCCACATTAAACAATGTCAGCGTACAACTTGGCTGTGGTGACAAAAACATATTCCGCGCCAGCGGTTCGACAATAAAAACTCCTGGTTTCATGTCAGTCTACATGGAAGGCAACGAAGAAAGCAGGCTCGATAAAGAAGCCGAGAAAATGTTGCCCGAACTAGTGGAAGGTGAAAACATTGAATTACTAGATATCCGTAACGATCAGCACTTTACCCAGCCACCACCGAGGTTCACCGAAGCCAGTTTAATTAAAACACTGGAAGAATATGATATTGGCCGGCCATCGACCTACGCCAACATCATATCAACACTGGTCAACCGTAATTATGTCGAGCTAGAAAGCCGTCGTTTCACACCGACTGATATCGGCCGAATCGTTAACCGTTTCCTCACCGATTACTTTACCAAATATGTTGATTACGATTTCACCGCCGAGATGGAAAATGAACTCGACTGCATCTCACGCGGCGAACATGACTGGGTACCATTACTGCAAAAATTCTGGACACCATTCAAAGAGACGGTTGATCACGTCGAAGATAATATCAGTCGCGCCGATGTAGCACAGTCACGACATATCGGCACTGACGAAGAAACTGGAAAACCCATCTCTGTTCGCATGGGCCCCTATGGTCCATTCGTGCAGATAGGCGACAAAGACGATGAAGATAAACCTCGTTTTGCCAGCTTGCGACCCGGTCAGAAAATGGCAGATATCACCATAGATGATGTTTACTTTCTGCTGCAATTACCACGCGACATCGGTGAGACACCCGAAGGTGAACCACTGTCCACTAACTACGGACGCTTTGGGCCATACATTAAATATGGCAGTAAATTCGTCTCGATAAATAAAGAGTATCAGGATAAAGATATCGACCCGTATAACATCACCCATGAACAGGCGATGGAACTGGTCAAGGCCAAAAAAGAATTTGATGCGAACAAACACATCAAAGACTTTCCGGGTACTGATATAGAAATATTAAATGGTCGCTGGGGCGCCTACATTACCGACGGCATAAAAAATGCAAAAATCCCCAAGGACAAAGAGCCTGAATCTTTAACGCAAAAAGAATGTGAGGACTTGCTTGCTGCAGCACCGTTCCGTCGCGGCAAAAAGAAAAAGGTCGCAAAGAAAAAAGTCGTTAAAGAAAAAGCCGCGGTAAAGAAAAAAACCGTTAAAAAGAAAGCGGCTAAAAAGAAAACCGCAAAGAAAAAATCTGTAAAGAAAAAGGTTGTTAAGAAAAAAGCCGCTGACGAATAAATACCATGGCAAGTGATTTTTCTATACGCCATGCTGCTCATGTGATCAGAAGCGGTGGCATAATCGCCTACCCCACCGACACCATCTACGGCCTGGGTTGCGACCCGTTCAATGCAACCTCGGTCGCCCGGCTCAACATCATCAAACGTCGCGCATTAGGTAAACAGTTCATTTTGCTGTGTGGAGATATCGATCAGATAAGACCATTAGTTTTTCTTAACAAAGCGCAGGAAAACACCATCACCCGGAACAATGAGCCCATAAGCTGGGTTGTTGACGCTAAACCATCAGCACCCTCCTGGTTATGTAGCGATGAGCACACCCTGACTATTCGCATCAGTCGGCAGAGTGACGTACAGCGCCTGTGCCACATCTTAGGCCACGCCATCATCTCGACCAGTGCAAATCCATCAACTAAAAAACCGGCAAAAAATGCTCTGGAGTTACATAAGTATTTTCATTCTAGCGTCGATAAAATACTGACCAGCAATAAAAACCTAAACGCAAAACCTTCAAAAATAATTCGCCTGTGCGATAATCAAGTCATTAGAGAATAAGTGTATATCAATGAACTCCAAAGATACCCCTGACATAGAAACCGTCAAAGCCTACCTGATGAAACTTCAGCAGGACATCTGCACCGCCCTGGAAAAAGAAGATGGTGGAAAAACGTTTATTGTCGATGAGTGGCAACGTGAATCAGGAAATGGCGGCGGCATCACTCGCGTGTTATCCAATGGCGATATCTTTGAACAGGCGGGCGTAAACTTTTCTCATGTGTCAGGTGGCCAGCTTCCCGCGTCTGCTACAGCACATCGACCAGAACTTGCAGGTCGCGAATTTCAGGCCATGGGAGTGTCTTTAGTCATCCATCCAAAAAATCCAAAGGTCCCCACTTCACACGCCAATGTTCGCTTTTTTATCGCCACCAAAGATAATGAAGAGCCTGTCTGGTGGTTTGGTGGCGGCTTTGATCTAACACCCTTCTACGGTAACGATGAAGATTGTATTCACTGGCATACTGTTGCCAAACAGGCCTGCGAACCATTCGGTAAAAATGTTTACGATAAATACAAAACCTGGTGTGATGATTACTTCTACATCAAACACCGCGATGAACAGCGCGGTATCGGCGGTCTATTCTTTGACGACTTGAATGAAGACGGCTTTGAAAAAAGTTTTGCTTTCATGAAGAGTGTTGGCGATCACTATATCGACGCCTATCTGCCGATAGTACAACGCAGAAAAAATGATGCTTACAGCGAACAGCAACGTGCGTTCCAGCTATATCGTCGCGGACGGTATGTCGAATTCAACCTGGTCTATGACCGCGGTACATTATTCGGCTTACAGACAGGCGGCCGTACAGAATCGATACTGATGTCTTTACCACCGGTTGTACACTTTGAGTACAACCGGGTGATACCACAAGGGACAGAAGAAGAAAAACTTTATAAATATTATTTAAAACCCAGAGACTGGATTTAAATATAAACAACCCAGTGTAACGGCCATTGTGAAGTAGGCTCTGTTTTATACGTTAATCTGATTATGCATATTAACTACGCTAGTAGTTGGCAACTCTACCAAAGGCTCTGATATGTAATGGCCCTGCACTTTATCGACACCGCATATCTTTAACAGTCGAACAATTTCCGGACTCTCTACATATTCTGCGACGGTATAACGTCCCAACGAATGTGCGACATCATTCATCGCGGTAACAATTGCACGGTCAGTCGCTCCGCGCGCCATGCTACGCACAAACTGCCCATCGATTTTGACAAAGTCCGTGGGCAGGTTCTTCAACTGCGAGAACGAACAGAAACCCGAACCAAAATCATCAAGTGAGAAACGGCAACCGATCTTACGTAATTCATTAATGAAATCATTAGCCTGTTCGAGGTTTGCAATAGCGCAGGTTTCCGTCACTTCAAATGTTAATGCAGCAGGACTAATACCATATTGATTTATCAGCGCCTTAATTCGATCCAGCGACTCATCGCTGTCTACCGTATTACCGCAGATGTTTATCGACAGGCGTATACTTTTACTCGCCTCCTCACCGGTTGCAACGACTTCCTGCAGCGCATTTTCAAGAACCCACATATCGATATCTTTCATCATATTGAAGCGCTCTGCAGTCGGTATAAAACTATCAGGATAACTAAGCTCACCGTTTTCATCAATCATACGAACCAGTACTTCATAATTAACAACCTTGTGTGCGCCATTTAGATATCTCTGCCACAATACACCGTCCTGCGCCGGCAGGTTAGCCAGATCGATGTCTTTCATGTGCAAGATAGGCTGATAGTGCAACTGAAACCTGTCTTTCTCCAGCGCCTCTCTAATTCGTACTGACCAGCCTAACTCACTGCCCATGGTGTTTTTCTCATCACTGCTTTGCTCATACATATGCGTCTGGTTCCTGCCCAGTCGTTTTGATATATGGCACGCTATATCCGCATTTGCCATAACATCACCTGCAGTGATATTTGGCACGTCCATCATTGCCAAGCCAAAACTGGCATTGACATGATAAGCCTTGTCTTCATGATGTACGCGCAACTTGGACAGCGAAGTTCTTATCTCATCGGCAATACTAACAGCAACATCTGGTGTGACATTTTTTAATATCAGCGCAAACTCGTCACCGCCGATACGCGCTGCAACATCATGGCGACGTAGATGTCTGCTCAATTCTCGGCTCAGATCCATCAGCAATTTATCACCGACTTCATGCCCGGCGGTATCATTCACATATTTAAATCGATCGAGATCAAGGTAGACCAGTGCGCTCATAATCCCTGTACGGCTGACGCTACTAATCTCTTCTTCGAGAAAAGTTTCGAAATAGCGACGGTTATATAGACCAGTGAGGTGATCATGTGTTGCCTGCCAGCGCAACTTCTCTTCCATCATCTTGCGATCTGATATATCGCGAAAAGCTATCACTGAGCCTTCCTGTTTATCATTAACGGAGAGAGGATATAGAGTACAGTCGACCGGGATCTCTTTGCCACTCAGATGACAGAACTTGGTCTCCCAACCTTTTAACTGCTCACCAGAATAATAGGCAGCTTTCAGCAGATCACGACCCACTTCCTGCTTGTTGCAATGGAAGGCATCGCAGGCATTCACGCCCAATAGTGTTTTCACATCATCTAAACCCAATACCTTTAATGCGGCGGGATTCATAAAAGTGATATAGCCACCCTTATCAACACCGTAAACACCCTCTCCTACCGACTCTAGAATCGCTGATAAATTTTCGCGCTGTTTTTCGATTGAACGCTGCACTTCGATGAAACGACGCATACCTGACAAACGCGCTAAAAATAATTCTTCTGCCTCATTTTTAAACATGCATTCGATTGCACCAGCCTGCAGGCAATCGCGGATAACAGAATCCAGATATGTACCGGTAATCACCGCGGTACGAATATCAGCCGTAATCGGATCATCTCTTAATTTTTGACACAGCACATAACCATTTTGCTCAGGCATAAAATAATCAACAATGGCAATATCGATAGTTTTCTCAAGCGCAATCTGGTATGCCTCATCAACAGAACATGCCGTCAACACCTTATAATTATTCCGCTCCAGTAAACGCTGGTAGTAAACGCGGATACTCTTGGAGTCATCGACAAACAATACACTGGTCGGCCTGACCCCATGCTGAATTTTACGTTGCTCTAAAATTGGCGCCTGTGGTTCTGGATCAAGCATTGACTGCAACGAGGCCACCACCTCCTGATAGTTTTCCCATGGCACTAGCGCAGTCGCCTTTCGGGTACTCATCCAGTTGAGCAGGTCCAGCTCGGCATCATTGGATATCAGAATTACCGGGACTTCACTATAAGGTTCGCGATCCAGTAAAACTAATAGTTGTTTTGACTCGTTGAAATATTCGTAGTTGGGCCAGCCAACCAGAATGGCATTTAATTGTAAGGTATTCTGTTGCAGTGTTTGGATTGCAGATTCAAAACTGTCAACACTGATGAGCTCGTAGCCCTGCTTCTGAAGTGTTTTGCCAAGC
>CAWBXM010000089.1:0-30570 GCA_963792545.1 uncultured Gammaproteobacteria bacterium
GCAGCGCTTGTAAAATAGAAAAACCGTAGTAAGGCAATAAGTGGGCCAGATGAAACTTACTTCGAACAATTATCGATAAATCAGTCTGAACCCTCGCCGATTTAACGGACACTTTTAATCAGAGACTAAAGTCTTGTGGAAAATCGATGTCCTTCAATACACTGGCATCCTCGGTAGCAAGCAATTCAAGCACATCTGAATTATCTGCAATCAGATCGCAGGCCCCCTTGTCACCAGACAGGTCACGTAACGGCTGCAACCAGCGCGAGGAAAATCCTCCGGGTGACCTCTTTTTCCTGCGTGTATAAAAAAACAGGGTCAGAGAGCAATTAACTCTAATATTAGAAACAATTGCTCTCTGACCCTGTTTTTTTGACCCTGTTTTTTTCAAACTCCTATATTAGTGATTTGTCTCCCTGGTTATCTGCGATCTGAGGCGGATCTTATGAATATCAACATGTGACTGGTAACGCACATCACCGGTTAATTCACGTTTTAGCCAAATCCAGTTAGCCATCGCCATCTGATGTGCCATCGCATTGCTCTCAGGAATATTAAAATTTGCAATTCTCTCGATGGCTTTTAGTGCATACCAGACATTAATATCAGACTGATGCCGTAGAAAAACGATGCCCTCTCTTGCCCTGCCCTTTAATAACCAGCGTAGGAATTCGAGATCAGAACTGGGGATCTGGCCATACGTATTTTTTGACGCAATTAAATGCCAGAGCTTAACCAGTCGTATAAAGTCTTCATTGAAAGGGGGGCGTTCCTGAATGCGAGCAGATACCAGGCATTCAGTTATTTTCTTGCGATATTGTTCTGGCTGACGAAGATACTTATCGGGATTACAGTAATGATTTATATACGATGCATCCAGATTAATTGATCTATTCGATTTATCGTAATGATTCTCTTTTACAGTCATTTTATATACTCTATTCTCATAAGAAGACGCAGGGATTATTACTTAATTATATTGAAATATTACAATAACTTAATCCCCCTTTTAGTTTTTATTTTCCGCTGTTCATAGAATGTTACTATCAGGGGTTCCCTGATTTTACGGACACATTCAATCAGAGATTAAGATCTTGCGGAAAATCGATATCCTTCAATATACCGGCATCCTCGGTAGCAAGCAATTCAAGCGCATCTGAATTATCTGCAATCAGATCGCGGGCCCCCTTGTCACCAGACAGATCACGTAACGGCTGCAGCCAGCGCGAGGAAAATCCTACCGGGTGACCTCTTTGTCCTGCGTGTACAGGCGCGACTATGGATGCGCCGTTTTCGAGACGATCTGCCACGGCGTCGATGGTAGCAGGTTGAATCCATGGCATATCGGCCAGCATGATCAACCATCCGTCGGCTTGCGCAGTGGCATCGACGCCAGCGGCCAGGCTGGTGCCAATACCTTCATCCGCCAGCGGATTCTTGATGATGCGCAGACCGAGTTCAGCAAATACCTCGATCAGCGCGTGGTCGCCAGGTTTTACTACGGCCAGCGTATTCGGTAACACCTGCATCATCGCTTGCGCAGTTGCCGCCGCAACAGATAGACCATCATGCAGCGGTTGCAGCAGCTTGGCTGCACCGAAGCGCCGTGCTGAACCGGCGGCGAGCAGAATGCCGGCGATCTCCGTCATGTGTTTTGTTGCTCGATGCCATTACGGATGGCCGTAATCTGCGCCAGAATTGAAACTGCGATCTCCGCCGGGCGTTTACTGCCGATGTGGAGGCCGGCCGGACCATGAATGCGTGCGATCTGTTGTGCACTGTAACCTAGCGATGCCAGACGTTCTCGCCGTGCCTCTGCCGATCGATTTGAGCCCAGTGCGCCGATATAAAAAGCCTGCGATTCAAGTGCAGCACTCAGGCCAAGGTCATCCTGGCGCGGATCATGGGCCAGTGTCACGATGGCAGTACGTGCCAGGTCACTTAGCCCCTGCACTGCATCATCGGGCATCAAGCGGCTATAGTAAACATCGGCGAGCGGAGTAAGCGGAGCAAAATTTTCACGCGGATCACAGATGGTGACCCGGTAATCGAGATGCAGAGCCATACTGGCAAGATGGCGTGCAAGCTGGCCGTCACCGATCAGTAATAACTGCCAGGCAGGACCAAAAGTTTTGACCACCGCAGTTTCCGATAGCTGGAATTCTACACCACCATCGTCCTGCTGCAGGTCGACCTCGCCCAGGTTGACATCACCTGTTGCCAGGCTGACCCTGCGTGTAACCAGTGCGCCATCGCGTAGCTGTTCCAGTAATGGCGCGATCGATTCTGGTCCGCTCAGCTGTTCGATCAGTATCTCCAGGCGACCGCCACACGGCAGCCCCATACGTGAGGCTTGCTGACGGTCGACGCCGAAGTCCACCATGGTCGGTGCCGGGCCAGCGAGCTCGCCATCGCGGTAGCGGGCCAACAGCGAGTCTTCGACACAACCGCCCGAAACCGAGCCGACGAACTGGCCTGCATCGTTCATCGCCAGCAGCGAACCGGGCGGACGGGGCGATGAGCCCCAGGTTTTGATCACGGTAGCGAGTGCAACCTGTTGGCCGGTCTGCAACCAGGCCAGGGCGCCCTCGAGGACCTCGATATCATCCGACTGGTCAGTCATAGCTTAATAACAGCCTGTTCCCAGTGGCTCAGGCGGAACGCAGGTCGGTGTTGCTTAATGGGAACTCACGAATGCGTTTACCGGTGGCAGCAAAGAGTGCATTCAGCACGGCTGGTGCTGCGACAGCGATGGTGGGTTCGCCAATGCCGCCCCAGAATCCGCCCGAAGGCATAACGATGACTTCAACCTGTGGCATTTCCGATATCAGCATCGAGGGGTAACTGTCAAAATTCTGCTGTTCGACACTGCCGTCTTTGATCCTGATCCCTCCGTAGAGTAATGCGGACAGGCCAAAGACAAAAGAACCCTCGACCTGGGCCTCGATCTGCTGCGGGTTGACGGCATGTCCGGGGTCAGTGGCAGCAACGATGCGATGGATCTTGAGCTTGCCACTATTATCGACCGAGACCTCGGCGCAGGCCGCGACATAACTGGCAAAAGCCTTACACACCGCCAGGCCGCGAAACACGCCTTTTTCGGCAGGTTTATCCCAGCCCGCCTTCTCCGCAACCGCGTTCAGCACGGCCAGGCTTTTGGGATTATCGGCCATCAGCTTGCGGCGGAATTCGAGCGGATCTTTGCCTGCAGCATGGGCCAGCTCATCGATAAAGCATTCCATGTAGATAGCATTCTGGTTGACATTGACGCCACGCCAGAAGCCAGGAGGTACCGGCGGATTACGCATCGCATGCTCGACCAGCAGGTTCGGTACCGTGTAGCTGATAGCGTGTTCACCGTCGGGCAGCAATCCCTGGAAGGTGAACATATCGACCCCGTTCTGCATCCAGGCGGGATTAACGGCGGCCAGTATGGATTGACCGGAGATACGGATATGCAGTCCCTGCAGGTTGCCCTTTTCATCCAGGCCGCCGACCATTTTCGCTTTGGTGGTGGGGTGGTAGTGGCCGTGTTGCATATCTTCTTCGCGGGTCCACAGCAACTTCACCGGTGTGCCCGGCATCTGCTTTGCGATGCTGACTGCCTGGGTGACAAAATCCTGAAATGCCCCGCGTCGGCCAAAACCGCCGCCAAGATGAATCTTATAAACCTCGCACTTGCTTGCCGGCAGCCCCGCGGCTTTCGCGGCAGCCTGCAATGAGGCTTCGCCATTTTGTGTCGGGCACCAGACCTCGCAACGATCCTCTGTCCATAACGCGGTGGCATTCATCGGTTCCATGGTGGCATGATTCTGGAAAGGATAAGCATAGGTCGCCTCGACCTTCTTCGCCGCGCCCTTCAGTGCTGTTTTCGCATCGCCTGCCGTGTTGCCGACGAAGGCTTCTTTGGCGGTCAGGCCTTCATCCAGCATCTGCGCAATTGAAGCACTGCTGACTTTGGCGTTTGCTCCCTTGTCCCAGGTGACCGGCAGTGCGTCCAGCGCTGTGTTCGCCTGCCACCAGGTATCAGCAACCATCGCAACCGCATTGTCTTCAACCGCGACGACCGCACGCACGCCGGGCATCTTGTTTACTTTTGCGGCGTCGAAAGAGGCGAGTTTACCGCCGAACACCGGGCAGGCCCTGATACTGGCATTGAGCATGCCGGGCAACTGGAGATCGGCCCCGAAGACCTGCTTGCCCGTCAGCTTATCTGACGTATCGAGCCGTTTGACAGGCTTGCCGATGATCTTCCAGTCCTTCGGATCTTTCAGCTCGACCTCGATCGGCGGAATCATCTCGGCTGCCGCCGCAGCGACCTTACCGTAAGTCGTGCTGCGCCCTGTCGGTTTATGGGTGATCACACTTGCCGCAACACTGCACTCCTCCTTCGGCACGTCCCAGCTTTCGGCGGCGGCTTCGATCAGCATCTCGCGGGCAACCGCGCCACCCTTGCGGACATATAAATGACTGCCTCGGATACCCTGACTGCCACCGGTGGAAAAACTGCCCCATATCCGGTCACGGGCGAGACTTTGTCCCGGTGTCGGGTATTCCGTGCTGACGTTGGACCAGTCGCATTCAAGCTCCTCGGTAACCAGTTGTGCCAGGCCCGTAAGAGTACCCTGCCCCATCTCTGAGCGCGCAATACGGATGATGACAGTGTCATCACTTTGAATCACCACCCAGGCATTAACTTCCGGCACAGCCGAGGATGCCTGTTCTGCAGCCAGTGCCACCCCGCTACCCGGGGGCAGGTACAGGCCAAGAGAAAAACCAGCACCAGCCGTTGCGCTACCGATAAGAAATTCACGGCGCGAAATATTGACACGTTGTTTCTTCATCATGCACCCCCACGCTTGCTGCTATCCGTCTTGTCGCTGCCCGTCTTGCTGCGGCCTATGTTGCTGCTGTCCATCTTGATGTCAGCAGCAAGATGGATACCGCGACGCACCCGGTTGAAAGTACCGCAGCGGCAGATATTGGTCACGTTGGCATCGATATCGGCATCGCTGGGGTCGGGTTTATTCTTCAATAGGGCGGCAGCACTCATGATCATGCCCGGCTGGCAGTATCCGCACTGCGGCACGTCGAGTTGCAGCCATGCCTGCTGAACAGGATGATCGCCATCGGCTGACAGCCCTTCGATAGTGGTAATTTCCTGTGTTGCCTGGAGTGCAGAAACCGGTATCAGGCAGGAACGAACCGCTTCGCCATCGAGGTGCACGGTACAGGCACCGCAGAGGCCGATGCCGCAACTGTACTTGGTGCCTGTCAGGCCCAGTTGTTCGCGCAGCACCCACAACAGGGGGGTGGAATCGTCGACATCGATCTCGACAAGTTTGCCGTTAATCTTTAATTTTGTCATTTACTGGCTCCTTGTTGAAAACCCGCGTCACATCGTTTTCAGTAAACACCGGGTTCGTAGCCCCAGAATACACTTTACTGGAACAGCGGCTTACAGATAAAACAGCTTTAGCTAATAATAAACTTGTAGCATACTGAATTAAAGGGGGCGGTGACAAATAAAAATTGTTTACTTTTATTGCTTATCATTTGTTGCCTACATGAACGTAGGTAGTACGATTCCATAAGAGGTATCGGTACGACTATATGGATATAGGAGGTAGAGCAATGCATATGTCCATGGATGGTGAGTAGTAGAGTAATGCAGGAGCTATTACCGAGGAGCAGTTATCGAGGAGACAAAGTCAAGCAGTTACAGAGGAGTAGCTGCCGATAACTGACCTCTTTAATTTGTTAAAATGTAACCCCTCCGTTTCTTCAATTATTTTCTAGCCCATATATCGCTAGCTATATATTGTGCTAATCTAGTTTCATAACGATAGTTTCTTCATGGCTTTTGATGTATATATTACAAAAGGTTACAATCCTTCTGCTGTTACAGTTTTTCACTTTTTACTGTTATGCGGGGAACCCATCCAAAATATTAATTTTACATTCATATAGTCAGGAATATCCGTGGACTAAAAACCAGCACCAGGCATTCATTGCTGAACTGAATGCCTATAATGCCGCTGATTTAATTATCAGTACAGAATACCTGGATAGCAAACGCAGGGCTTTTGATGCTGACTACATTTCATCTTTTTATAATTACCTGGTTGTTAAATATAATAATTACTCTCCGGACATCATCTATGTAACCGATGATAATGCCCTCACCTTTGCCCTCGGTCATTTTCACAGGCTATTCCCGGACGCCGTCATAGTATTCTCTGGCGTCAACGATTACTCGATCAAAGATTCTCTTGATCGCAAACGGGTGACTGGCGTATTTGAGAAGAAAGATATTTCCCGGAATTTAGAATTACTCCACAGTATCAATACTTATGCAAAAGACATACTGGTTATCGGCGACAACTCCAATACATACAAGGCAATCGAGAGTGAAGTCAAACAACAACTCGAAAAATATCCTGAAATAAAAGCCACCTTTTTTGCCAGTCACTCGATCGAAGAGTTACAAAACAAGATCAAAAACCATCCATCCAAATACCTGTTCATCACAACACTTGGTGCGATGACAGATTCATCCGGACACTTTTTATCGCTGAATGAAACCTTAACCACTATTTCAAAAGTAGCAAACAAAATCATTTTGAGCATGGAGGACACTTATGTCATGGACGGTGTACTGGGTGGTTTTGTTACCAGCGGTGAACAGCAAGGTCTTGCCGCCGCACGCCTGGTTATTTATTTACTTTCTGGCATTGCGGTTGAGACGTTAGATTTTGTAAGCGACAGCCCAAATAAGTATCTATTCGATTATACCGCACTGGAAGCGACGGCTATTTCTCTACCTGATGATGTTCTCGCTGAGGCCACCCTGCTGAATAAACCGCCGCCATTTTATATACGACATCTCTCTGTTATCACCGGCTTGATTATCAGCCTGACGATATTACTTATCTTATCTTTGAGTCTGTTCCTGATATTACTGACTCGCAAAAACAGGGAGATCCGATCAACATGGATTCAGACGCAGGAACTGGAACAGATCATCTTCGAACGCACCATGGCGCTTTCAGATGAAAAACGAAAATTAACCCAGGCCCAGGAAATTGCCCATATTGGTAACTATACATGGGAGATCGAAGCCGACAAAACCACCTGGTCTGATGAGTTATATAATATTGCTGGCCACACGCCTGATGACTTTAAACCTTCTTATCAAAATTATCTCAATTGTATCCATCCGGAAGACCGTGATAACTTCACTCAGTTAGACAAAAAGCGTATTCAAAAACAAACAAAAATACCACGCTGAATACAGAATAGTACGGCCGGATGGCGAAATTCGCCATGTCCATGAACAGGGAGACGTCAAACTTGATGGCCAGGGAAAACTACTGGGCCTGGTCGGCGTTATCCATGACATTACCGAACGAAAAACCTCGGAAGATGAATATTTGCGTCTGCAGCGTGAACTTAATCAGGCGCATAAAATGGAAGCACTTGGTCAGTTAACGGGTGGTATCGCACATGACTTCAATAATATACTGGCCATTATTTCCGGCTACACCAACCTGATAACAGAGAACTGTAAAAATAAACTTGATGAAAAACTGTCGCGCTATCTCGAGAATATAGACCTGGCTACAATCCGTGCAACTGACCTGGTCTCCAAAATGATGGTCTTCAGTCGAGATGATAAAGGCGACAATGAGCCGCTTTTATTTGCACCATTGATCGAAGACAGTATAAAAATGTTACGCTCGATAATTCCGAGCAGTATCGACATCGACTATGATTTTGAAGATGGCTTGCCTGAAATCATGATGGATAAGACACAACTGCATCAGGTTTTGATGAACCTGGCGATCAATGCCAAGGATGCCATGAGCGGTACCGGCAAGCTCAAGATAAAACTAGCATGGCATTATGCACTGGATATTGAATGTAATACATGCCACAAACATGTTGAAGGCGACTGGATCTTGCTAAGTATTTCGGATACCGGTAGTGGCATCAACGATGATGTAGTAGATCGTATTTTCGAGCCTTTCTTCACGACAAAAATAATCGGCCAGGGAACGGGCATGGGCCTGTCCGTGTTGAATGCGATCGTCGAAGGCCATGGTGGCCATATCCTTATTGATACCGAGATAGGCTCAGGAACAACATTCAAGCTATTATTTCCACCTGCTCTGGCCGTAAATCAGAACAAGACCGAGGATATCACTCAGGAAGCACAATACGGAACATCTGGTAAGGGACAAAAAATTCTCATCGTGGATGATGAACCATTTCTCACAGATTTTCTTTCCGAGGCACTGGGTAGTCATGGCTATGACTGCACCACCTGTAACCAGAGTCCAGAAGCATTATCCCTGGTAGAAGAGAACCCCGAAAGATTTGACCTGGTAATCACCGATCAGACAATGCCGCAGCTACTGGGATCAGACATGATTGAAAAAATACGGGAAATCAGACCTGATTTACCAGTGATTTTAATAACGGGTTATAGTGATTCCATCAGTCGTGAGCAGGCAGAGAGTCTTGGCATTAATTATATGGATAAGCCCATCGATATCTCACATTTATATTCCACATTGGCCAAACTGTTGAGCAAAAAAATATAATTCACCAGACTTCATTGTCGTCATAGAGAGAGAAATAAACAATCAATCGCCAGTCAACATCTCTCCTGACATAAACATGCTTACGCTGATTTAAGGTAGACAACTGCTTTTCACTCAAAACATTCAAACATCCAATACGATTTCTCTAAAGTTTATGACTAATGCGCCGTTAATAATGACTCAAAAGAAATAATTATATAGGTAGCATGCAATGAGTGAAAAAATCAGGATAGCCCTTCTTGGATTAGGCGATATAGGTCAGGAATTTGCAGAGCACTTTCTTGAAATCATACAGGAAGGCGGCAAACCGGTTGAGATAGTTGCCGTGGCACATGACCAGTTAGACTCTCCCATCGTACTCGGCTTTCAACAGAACGGTGTGCCCGTTTATGAAAATGCAGTCGATGTCGTCGGCATGGGTGATGCGGTAGACATAATCTTTGACTTAACGGGTAATGCAGACACTCGCCAGGCGTTGCGCAAAGGCATGATGGAGAGCAATAACAACCACACTGTTATCGCACCAGAAATCATGGCACAGTTGTTATGGATGTTCTTTGATGCTGATATCAATGTGAGCAAAGGTAAAGGCGGTGGTTATTAATATTTATACTGATAAGCTAAAAATTAACAACGATACCGACTTTTACTAAAAACGAAAAGGGATCGGAGACAAATAAGAATTGTTTACTTTTGTAATTGCTTATTATTTTTGCCTACATGAACGTAGGTAGTAACATTCCACGGAAGGAATCGGTACGACTATATGGATATAGGAGGTAGAGCAATGCAGGAGCTATTGCCGAGAGTCGAGTCGGGAACAGAGACCGAGAACAACGCATGTCCATGGATGGACGGTAGTAGAGTAATGCATACCGCCATGGATGGTGAGTAGTAGAGTAATGCAGGAGCTATTACCGAGGAGCAGTTACCGATAACCGATCTCTTTTATTCCTGAAATAAGTATTAATGACGTTGTTAAAGGGGGCAGTGATAAACGAGAGTTGTTTGCTTTTATAGATAATTATCATTTAACACCGACATATTTAAATTTATTTGTTAGGTTTCACTGCTTGCTAACAACATATTTTAAAACCTCAACTACCTGCTCAGGCGTCGTTGCCCACGCGAGTGCTGACGCATCTACCTCTTTGAGAGGATGGATGATATCTTCATTATGGAGCGTAATGTAAGGTGTGCCCAGTGCTGCACAATAACCTGCGTCAAATGCAGCATTCCATTGTTTGTATTTATCTCCAAAGCGAATAATTGCGACATCGCAGTTTTCAATTAATATTTTTGTCCTTATCGCGTTTACTTTGGCTGATTTATGGTCGCGCCAGAAACTCTTTTCTTCATTGCCTAAAAAATCGCCGGCACTATCACTTGCCTCATGGTCAGTGACTGCTGATGAAAATGATATGGAAAGGTTATTTTCTTTGCAGCCGTCAATTATTTTCTGTCTCCAGTCTGTATGGATTTCACCAGAAAGATATACTTCTAACATCATATTTTACTACCTTAAGATAAGTTAATTAGTATTTAGTCTTCAAAACATAGGGTTGCCATTTTTAGTCTCATCAGGCACCCCCTGTATCGAATCCCAATGTTCAACAATTTTTCCGTTTTCATCGAAACGAAAAAATCCATTGTTACATATTGCTCATTGCCAGGCCACGTTTGGTGAGTATGAAGAGCGACTAGATCTCCCTCTGCAACTGCCCGCACAAACTCAATTTTTTTATCGGGATAATCTTTTGCCATTTCTTCAAAGTAATCGATGAACGCCTGCTTACCATCTGCAACTAATGGATTGTGCTGTATGTATTCGGCACCAACATATGATTCAACTGCTTTGCGGGGCTCTCCCAGATAGGCTGTTCGATAAAACGCAATTGCATTGTTGTTTGTTCGATTCCAGGTCATGAGCCATCTCTAAATCTCCAGATTGAAGGATATAGCAATAACTATATCAGAACCCTTCAAGTACGATCTTGCCGGCACTTCGGTAGCGGAGATAATTGGGGTCAGAGTAAAACCCCTTTAATCATCATCCTTGATTGAAGTTAAGTTGTTGATAAGTTACAGAAAAAACCGTGGCCTGCCCCCTATTATTACCCTCTTATGTAAGGATTGGTCAAATTTCAATCATTCCGAGCCCTATAAGTAAGAGCACCTATAAGAATGATTTATGGTTTTAAGAATAAATTCTAATTTGACTTATTTTAAAATTGAATAGATATTTAGCTTCAGAGTTTTGCGCACCCCTCACAGTTAGCGCAGCCTAAAGAATAACTCTAAAGTTGCTTTGATTAAGGCAGGAGGAAACCTATGCCACTGGTTAATATGAAAGACATGCTAAGCCATGCTTATGAACACCAGTACGCCATCGCTGCATTTGACGTTGTCAGCCTGGATTTTATCGCCGGCATCATAGCGGCTGCTGAAGCGAAGCAGGCGCCTGTCATCATCAGCCTGGCCGAGTCACATTTCGAGTACTTTGATTTCGAGCTGCTGATGGCCGCAGTGGAAAAAGCAGCGAGGCGGACAAACCTACCGGTCGCCATTCACCTTGATCATGGTGAGTCATTTGAATCCGCCGTGCGAGGTATCAACCTGGGTTGCACCGGTGTGATGGTTGACGCGTCGAACTTACCCCTGCAAGAGAATATCAAGCAGACCAGGGCGGTCGTAGATATGGCTCATGGCTGCGGCATACCGGTTGAAGGCGAACTGGGTTACGTACCGGGCGTTGAAGGCGAAGATGCTGAGCGCCATCCCGGTGAGGTGATCTATACCACGGTTGCTGATGCAAAGACTTATGTTGATGCCACTGAGATTGATTTTCTTGCGGTATCCATTGGTACCGTACATGGGCGTATGAAGGGCGAACCGAAACTCGATTTTGAGCGACTGGCAGAAATCAACCAGACGCTGCAGCTACCGATAGTGATCCATGGAGGCACCGGCCTGAGCGAAGAACAGTACCATCAACTCATCAAAAACGGTGTCACCAAGATTAACTATTACACTGCACTGGCTGATGCAGCGGGTCACTGTATTGGTAACAATGTCACAACCACTGGGGCAGCAGGTTATACCACGCTGGTGAAAGGCATGAGTGATGCCATTCAAAAAGAAGCAGAACGTTGTATCGAACTCTGGGGTAGCGCCGGGAAAGCGGACGCGCTGCTGTCCAACTGTCGCCCCACACTTCCGGTTGAGCATGTTATTTTGTATAACACCAAGGGTATGGATGCTAATGGTGTCATGGACATGATGGCAGAAGGAAAACGGGTACTGTCAGAGATACCGGGAGTAAGGGAAGTGTTCACCGGCAACGTGGTTCAGGAAGACGGCACCTATCGGCATTGCTGGGTAGTGCATTTCACTGACCGTTCGGTTATTGATAGTTATCGTGTTCACCCTGATCACCAGCATTTCGCAGACACACACTTTCGACCCTATGCCGATGGCCGGATTAGCCTCGATTACGAAGCAGGCGGTTAGCTTGTCGTTTTCTAAGGGGAAAGATAAGAATTATTTACTCTTGTAATTGCTTATCATTTGTCAACGACCCCTTTAATTACTTTAACAATTTTTTGTAACGGCAATATTTAGTGCTCTGTAGAACATGAGTAAAACGGTTCAGAGAGCAATATACTCTAGTATTAGAAACAATTGCTCTCTGACCCCTATTTTATTTTCCTTTAATTTATTTCTGTTTCAGTTCTTCAATATAGCTACGTGCAATAGGCGTTTGTACGTAATACTTTTTGCCATCTTTCTTTACCCAGAAATAATAATATCCCTTCGACGGTTCAGAAGTGACTTTGCCATCCAGAACGATCCAGCTTTTAACGTGTTCACCATCTGCATAAGTAACGCGATAGTCGCCCTCAAGCCAGGTCACACCTAGTCGGGTTAATTTATTTTGCTGTTCTTCGGTACAGGCACTCAGCAGTAATATTGAAAGTATTAAAACCAGTCGACTTAACATCTGCTTTTCCTCTTAATCAGGTGTCTACAGAATATGGAGTGTTTCAGAGTATTCTTTAATTATTATACTTCTATTTAGTCATAACATTCACGGGGTCAGACCTTACATTTCACAGAATGTAAATTGTAAGGCCTGCCCCCTTCTTCTCCTGCCTTACATCTCACTGATTGTCACGCCAAAATCTTCCACCTGGTTCCAATCTGTAAACTCGATCGTCGCAGCTGGATCAGTCGGTCCTTTTGTCATCCACATTATCAGCCTGATCATATTACGATCGAAAAATGAATATTTTGGATAATCGATTTTCCCTGCAAATACGGCTATATTTTTTGGCTTCCAGGCAATCTCTTTTAGAAACTTTTTTAGATAAGGGTTTGTGTCCGGCTGTCTCTTTTCTGGCTTACGTGCCACAACATTGACTGAGAAAAAGGCGTTAGGTTTACTGTTTAAAACCTGCTCGTTCCTTTTTATAAACTCATAAACTTTTTTATTATGTTTTCCGTAGCGGATACTGGCACCGATAACGATCTTATCGAAATAAACGAAGTCGACTGATTGTGCATCGTCGATAGAAACGACTGTCACCTGGTGCCCGTTGTCTTTTATTACTTGCTGCAGATGAGAGCAGATCTCTATGGTATGGCCGTCTGTCGTTGAATATATAATTATGATATTAGCCATGCGAGCAATCCTCTTCAAACAGGTCTTTCTTTTCATTGATGGCCTGTAACCTAGTTAAAGGGGTCAGAGCCCTTAAATTATGAGGTCAAAGGATATGGTTAACTGATTTACAAATGGCTAAATAAGGGCTCTGACCCCTTTAATTCCTAATTCCTTTAATTCAGGTGCCTTCCTGCCATGAAGCAAGATAATGCTGTTGCTCATCAGTCAGTTGATCGATGTGTATATTCATCGCCGCTAATTTGAGTCGCGCGATTTCATGGTCAATTTCCGCCGCAACATTATGCACCGAGTTGTCCAGCTTGCCTTTGTTGTTGACTAAATAGATTGCTGCCAACACCTGATTGGCAAAACTCATGTCCATCACCGCAGATGGATGACCTTCAGCCGCCGCCAGATTCACCAGTCGACCCTCGGCAAGCAGACACAAGGTGCGACCATCTTTTAGCGTGTATTCATCAACATGTTCACGCGGACGTGATTGACCAACACTCAAGGCCTGTAGTGCGGGAATATTAATCTCGACATTAAAGTGGCCAGCATTGGCCAGCACACAACCGTCTTTCATCACCTGCATATGCTCAGTGTCGATAACATGTTTATCACCGGTGACGCTGATGATAAAATCCGATTGCTTCGCTGCTTCAATTAACGGCATCACCCGGTAACCATCCATGCTTGCTTCCAGAGCGCGCAACGCATCCACTTCGGTGACAATCACCTGAGCACCGTGTCCTTTGGCGCGCATTGCAATGCCGCGGCCACACCAGCCATAACCCACAACAGTAAATGTTTTGCCAGCCAGTAAAATATTAGTCGCACGAATGATGCCGTCCAGCGCACTTTGCCCCGTGCCATATCGGTTATCAAAAAAATGTTTAGTCATGGCATCATTGACCGCAATCACCGGTAACTTTAGCGCCCGGTCTTTGGCCATGGCGCGCAAACGTATAACACCAGTGGTGGTCTCTTCTGTGCTACCCAGAATATTTGGCAAAAGTTCGGTGCGGGTTTTATGCAGTTCGCTGACCAGGTCGGCGCCATCGTCCATGGTTATCATCGGTTGATGGTCAAGTGCCGACTGGATATGCTGATAGTAAATTTCGGTAGATTCACCGCGTATCGCAAACACCGGGATCTGATATTTATCCACTAGCGCAGCAGCCACATCATCCTGGGTGGAAAGTGGATTGCTGGCACACAATACAACATCGGCACCGGCGGCTTTCAGTGTACGTGCCAGATTTGCAGTTTCAGTGGTGATATGCAGGCAACCACTGATACGTATACCCTGCAGCGGACGTGATTCAGCATAGCGATGCATGAGGTTGCGTAACACCGGCATTTCCTTTAGCGCCCAATTGATACGTTTTTCACCCACATCGGCTAATGACCGATCACTTACGTCTGACATGTGACTATCCTTGAATCGTTAAAAATTGAACAATCATAAGGGGACGGTGACGAATAAGAAGCAATTATATTTAGAAATAATTATCATTTGTCACCCATCCCTTTAATTTTATAATATTACTTTTCCATTTTTATCGTCAGCACATCACAGGGCATGGCGTGCAACACGGCATTGGCGGTAGACCCCAAAAGCAGGCTTAAGCCATGACGTCCATGTGAACCAAGCACGACCAGATCACACTGGTGCTGCTCGACGAATTGAGAGATCATAAGTTTTGGCGAGCCCATCTCAACTTCGAGCGTAACATTTTCCAACGCGTGGGCTTTGGCAAGTCGTTGCATCTTGTCTTTGGCGTGTTCGAGTATCACTTTTTCTTCTACAATCCAATTGGTATTTATCAAAGAATCGTTGAGATAATCAAGTGGTGGCATATATTCCACTACATGAAGTAGGCTGATTTTAGCTTCATTGTCTCGTGCTAACTCAAGGGCTTTGCTTAAAACATGATCAGTCGCCGCTGAAAAATCGATGGCAATCAAAATGTGGTTATAAAGACTCATTTTATCTTCCTCTGATAATCCCGTATGTTCATAGAGTGAACATCATATATCCATTATCTACATGTAATACATTAAAAGTTTGAGCTAGCTCAAAAAGCGGGCAATTAATTTAATTAAAGAGGACGGTGGTATTATTTTTTAACCACTTTCTAAAATTGATTATTATTTAATCCCACCGTCATCTTTAATTACGCATTTTTATATATTAACTAGCAGGTCGCCAAGCAGATACGCCATAATACGCAGCGACTATTGATGTTAAGAACCCCTCTATCCATGCTATTAGGGTTTGACTATCTTTAATCGTTTCTAATATTCCTTTACAGGTTTTATCCGCTGGACATGTACTTAATCCATCGATAAACGCAGCAACGAACAACAAGCCCAATGACGCAACGATTGTAAATAGCGATATATATGCCATGCGTCTTCTGTTTGTGAACTTCTTTTGTGCGTATGAAATTAATGCAGTTTTGTCAGTGTCGGTTAATTCTTTATCTTTGGCAATCTCAACCATTTTACTTAAAGGATCCCGCCCAGCTTCGGGAGTCGTTTCTACTTTTACAGGTACCACAGAGCTTTGATCAACCATTTCTTGAGCCTCCTATCTTTTTTTAATTGCATAACGCCAGCACTGAGGAGGATAGCCCCTCTTAATTGCGTTTTTAAAGCCACTTACTATCTTCAAATACTATCTTCAGATTCACATATATTTGTATCTACGAAAAATACCTTAGATGACTCACATTCCAGAAATGTATCAAGTACGGACTTTTCTTTTTTAATAAAAGGGCTCTGGCCCCTGTTTTTTTGTCCATTGCCCCCTACTGGCTTAGGGGTGTCCAAAATTATTATTTTCTAAACACCTGAGCTCTCTAGTTTATAACTATTTTTGTCCGGATAAAATTTCAGATATTGCTCCACTGGACGACCATTAAACATTTCTTTAAACATAAACCTTAACGATTCATTCTCAACAGCATCACCTTTAAAATAAGTGTGTTCTGAGCCCACATGTTTAGCATCCGTAACATCGATGTAATGTGCATTAGGACTGTTGAGTTGACGAGTATAATGTCCGAGGCGTGCCAACTGCTCATCACCAGGTTTGATACGCGAAGCCTTTAGGGCCGAGTCGTTTTCATTAATGACTATATTAATTCTTTTTCGTACATCCAGCTTGCCGACCCATTGCGAATGATTTTTATTATTAGCATCGGCCGCGACCAGACATATATTGTCAAACACCAGTTTGGAGGTTGCATTATCACCGGTTTTTAAAGTGTTTTTGAAAACATAGTTACCCATACTATGGCACAACAGGTTCAGTGTCACCGGACAGTCCTTTTCTAAAAGTTTAACAAAATGGGATTGCGCGTCCTGTCCATTATTGGGGTGTTTTTTCTGCGCCCGTTCGAAGAGTAGATTTTTTCTTGCTACAGTCAGCATCAAGTGTAATTGCTGAATTTTTCCAACAGCACGATTTAACGCGCCCGAAGAGGCTCGCGCATCTGCCTTATCACTAAGATAGGACGCAGTGCCAGAGATTTTACCACCGCCATTAGCTGGCCAGGTAAAGGGTACAACGATTACCCCGTAAAGCCTCTCGATTTCATAGGCTGCCTTCATGACATCCTTAACGTCATTGTTATATCCGTGGATAAAAAATAGAATCGATTTCTTTTGCTCGCGCGCCTGGGCAAAAAGCTCGCAGGCCACCTCAAGACTTCCATGCCATGGTTTGGAAATATCAATGTCTAGTTTATGTTTTTTTTTCAGGGCTTTTAGGGTTACAGGTGTAAGTTTGTCTTTAATTTCTTTGGTCATCCATGTGTTATTATTTTTTGTGACCTGCATCAATCTGAGTTCGTTTGATCCCAGGGGGTTCGGAGTTTTACCAAAAACATCTAACCCCTTTTTTTCCTTATTTAGTGCTCTATTTGTAATTAGGTACATAATCCTCTCCTTTTAATATAACGAAATGGGTAAATATTTATTTTAAGGAATAAAGCTGTCCGGATAAAATAAATCTATCCCCTTTTAGTGTAAATCAGTTTATCTATATCGTTCGACTCATAATGAAAGGGCTCTGACCCCTTTTGTTTATATAACCCTGTGGTTTTTTGATAGGAGTAAATATACTCCCGATTATTTATGAAATGCAAATAAGTGAATTATTAATTACTTATTATTGTTATGAGAGATCCAGACTAATGCGACGTTTGAAGATGGTGTAACCTGGTGCATGTAGAGATATCAATCGAGTCTTACACCAATGTTTTTTTCAAACCAGTAAAGGCAAAACGCAAGACCTGAACCCATTCTTCTAAGGAGAATGAAGTAGTTAAATTTCAATCCCTCCGCCTTCAATTAAATTTACTTCGTATACGTTCAATTCGTTTTCGGTTGGCGCCAAGATCAGAACTTCCGACACGGGAGGCGGATCGGACATGAATGACCGTCTCTTCAGCTTTCTCTTGCGGGAAATAGAACTCTACGTCATCAATAAATCGAAACAAAGCTGAAGTGAACTCAACTCGAATATAATTCTCCTGATCTTTCAGAATTTTTGTACGCTTTTCGGATTCAATTATCTGCAAAAGGTGGTTATGCGCCTCCTGCTGTGATCCTGCATAATGTATAGGTTCGATATAATGTTCTTTATCATGCGCCTGACTGCTCACACAGTTTGGTGTTTTCGGACATGGCGTCAACTTACTATTATTTATCCCCAGATTAGGCATAGTTCCTGAACACCCCGACAATAATATTATATTTACTAGAATAACCAGAATTTGTTTATTCATTGTTTTCACTTTATTATCTTATCAAATATTATAAGAAATCAGGTGGATAAACATTAATCGTGGCCTGTTCGCTATTAAGTTGTTTTATCGCGAATCAAAGGGCTCTGACCCCTATTGTTTGTGACCCATATTGTTTGCTATTGGTTTATCAGGATTCTGATTGTCGTCTATTTCTGTAAGTCCAATAGTAGTCAAAGCATATTGGGCAAATAGAATGACTCACATTCAAGGGCATATCTGAAACCAACTCAGGGATCCAATCCCAAGTTTCAACTTCCTTAGCTCGTTGAGTTTTACGACAATTTGAACATTGAGTTATTAATCCAGTTGTATCGATATATTCGCTTAAAGATAGTATTCTTTCTTTTTGAAAGTTTAGATCATATGGCTTTTCTATTTTTAGACTATTAACAACCACAATGCCTTCTCCATTTTTCAATGGATACGAGTCCTGATAAAACTTTCTAAATAGTTTAGGCGTTGAACACTCATATTCATGTTTCCATACTTTAAGGTCGCGCAATGTCTTTAGATAGTTCTCGATATAGTAATCTTTTATGTCACCAGATATTGCGGACTCAATTGGGGTGCCTATAGGAAAACGAAGTGTAATTCCTGGTTCACCATTATTCTTCTTTGCGAAGTCAAACCAGGCCGGATTAAAATAAATTAGCTTCAAATCTTTTGATAGGACAAATATTGAATGCGCACTATTTTCAATAGTCTCAAAGTTCAATCCTGTCAGTTTGGGATCAATAATTTCTTCGATTCTTTTCATCGTAAAATAACCTTACCCTATAAATGGCAGTAGTAACGATGTTTTTTCAGTAAATGGTGTCAGAGAGAAATTGTTTCTAATATTAGAGCGTATGCTCTCTGCCCCTATTGTTTTACCAGCAGAATTTTTATTATGTGGAGTGATCAACAGATGCACATGATTCGTCATCAGCACATATGCATGGATGGAAGCTCCACACTTCTCTGAATACTCCATCAACCAGTCAAGATAGATTGAATAATCTTCTTCAGCATAGAAGCAGGCCTGTCGGTTATTTCCGCACTGGATTAGATGTAGTGGTGTACCGGGCTGTACAATTCGAGGCCGTCTTGGCATAAGCAACCATCCTTGATTGAAGCTAAGCTGTTAATAAGTTACAGAAAAAACCGTGGTCTGCCCCTATCATTACTTTTGGCTTGCCCTCGCTAACAAGTGACTATATGTTAGTATCTGATAAATTTTAAGGCCGACAGAAAGCGGTGACGGGAGAATTTAGTTGTCAGTTACTAGAAGAATACTTGAATCCAACGAACAGGCTCTCTAAAAAGATCTGGATGAGATGTACAGCCTGGTGATCATGGCACTGGACAAGACGTTACAAAGCTTAACGGAGCATAATGTTGATACGGCAGCACAGGTAATAACCGAAGACGACCTTATAAATCAGCTGCAACACAAGATTGAAAATAACAGCATCAGAACTATCGCACTGCAACAACCTGTCGCCAGCGATCTACGCAAACTAATGAGTGATATCTTCATCTCCATGGAGCTGGAGCGCATTGCTGATCACGCAGCAGCGATCGCCGGTATAGTACTTAAGTTCGAAACTACTCCCGATACCCGGTACATACAGCCTGTACTGGAAATGGGTGACAAGTGCAAAACAATGCTAAATGCCGTCATGAAGGCTTATGATGAAACAGATGAATCGCTTGCCAGAATTGCCGCAGGCATGGATGATGAGATCGACAGCGCTGAACAGGAGTTCGATGATTTTATGCTACGTGAAATAAGCGGTGAGGCAGAACATAAAATTGTATGCACATATCTGTTATGGATAGTACATAACCTGGAACGCATCGGTGATAGAGCAACTAACATTGCTGAACGCGTGACATATATAATAACTAGTGAAACACCCGAACTGAACGGCTAAACGTGGTCTGTCCCCGATTGTTATTCATGAACACTCTTGAGATAGCTCCAAAAAAGGTCTAACGTTGGCTTCGTCAGCTGGAAGCTTCTGTTAGACAGATAACCAGTCGATGGCTTCTCCCCGTGATCGAAACACGTTGCTGCTGACATCCCATTGGTCTTCAACAAATACCATCCACATTCTGTCTATTCCGAATTCCAGGTCACAGGTAACGAAAGTCGCCACCCTTGCCTCTCCAAATTCGGACCCCCGCCTTGTGTATGCATTCGCAATCGACCTTACGCCCTCGACAGAAATCTGACTGGCGTCAAAAGCGGTTTCATCTACCAGAATTGGAGTACCCGGTTTCCAGTCCTCGTGTTCGAGAATAGAATCCACCAATGCCACAAACCCGTTAACATCGGCTGCACCAGTTATTGTAATCTCAAAGTAACTCCCGGAATGTTGTACAGTATATTCCATTATTAGCCTTTCATTTAAAGGGGTCTGATCCCTATTATCAAGCCATGACTCAATCCCTGTAGCCAACAATAATAATTATCATTAACAAGAAGATAAGTCTGATCGAGTAGAAAGTTTCATCTGACCCCACTTATTTTAAGAAGATAAGTCTGATCGAGTAGAAAGTTTCATCTGACCCCACTTATTTCTAATTTACCTTAGTGAGTCACCATTGGCTCAAGTGACTTAGCCTGATCTATCCAGTCAGATACTACAGACACACCAGGTGATACTTTACATATGTGTTTTTGCTCATTAACTTCTGCCATTTTATCAGCAAGATTTTCAGCGTTACGGTTGCGAAGTTCTTTAACTGTATCTACACCGGAACCTTCTAGTAACTCAGCAAACTGACCTGCAACACCCTTTATACGAAAAAGGTCACACATGTTTACCCACTTCAGAATGTTTGATTCGCTAAGGGAAGTTTTT
This sequence comes from uncultured Gammaproteobacteria bacterium, assembly GCA_963792545.1. GTDB lineage: Bacteria > Pseudomonadota > Gammaproteobacteria > SZUA-229 > SZUA-229. The sequence goes on from CAWBXM010000089.1 coordinate 20,939, forward strand.
TCCGACAATTCTTTTCTACCCTTTTTACTGCAGGCAGCTTCTAGTAACTTATCTGTTGTACTAACACCCGCCTCTTTTAATATCTCACCAAACTTAGGGCCGATACCTTCTACACTTTGAATGCTCTTTGACATGATTCTCTCCCAAATAATATTGTGAATAAGTTCCTAACAGACGAGTACATCGACTGGTTTTACATTATCTATTTACTATAAAAAATAATTGAATTTATAACAATACTTAAAAATCACATTTAACAATTCGTTACAATCGGGAATATATCTGACCACTCACAATTGTTAACAATGCTAAATACAGAATGAGTATGCAATGGTGAGTTGTTGAAGACGAGCGGCGCAAGCTGAAGATACTGACGAGTTGAAAACCAATTAAACACTCGCGGGGGCAAGCCTTACATTTCACATAATGTAAGGCCTGACCTCCGATTCCTCACCTATTGTATTTCAGACGATCATCTTATATTATATTTAAGACGACCATCTTAATTAATGGAGGAATCATGAAAACTATCCTGGTAACGGGTGCCAATGGCTTCATTGGCAGCCACACGCTTAACTATCTGCAAAAACAATACGATAACCGGTCAGCTGATATCAGACTGATAGCAGCCTGTCGAAAAAAAACCGGACTGCCTGACAGTTTCACAGGCGAAGTACGCGAAGGTGATTTACGCAGCGCCGATTACCTGGCAACGCTACTGGATGATGTCGATGTCGTGGTTGATGCGATGGCATGGAGCTCACTATGGGGGCACAAGAAAGAGTCCGATCGACTTTTTTATCAGCCAACAATAAAGCTAATCGACAAATATCTTGTGAGCAAGGCAACTCGTTTTGTTAATATCAGCACAACATCAGCAGCCGCACCCCTGCACTCGGTAGATGCAATGGCGCCTGGCATACCAAAAAAATTCTGGCCGCACCTGTGCAACATCATAAAGATAGAAAAATATTTACGCCAACAAGCATCAGCTGAAAAGTCCGTGGTCAATCTGCGCATGGGAATCTTCGCAGGCGAACATTACGCTTTAGGGATACTGCCTATCCTTCTCCCACGCCTGAAGACACACCTGGTACCCTGGGTTAACGGCGGCAAAACACATTTGCCACTGGCAGATGGCCGGGATTATGGACAGGCGATGGCACGTGCGGCATTGACTCCCAGTTTGCCAGGCTACAACGCTTTTAATATCGTCGGTAAAGAGGTACCTACGATGCGCGAGATCATCACATTTCTGCACGATGAATTTGGTTACCCGATGCCGCATTTTAGTGTGCCCTTCTTTATGGCCTATCCTTTTGCCTGGTTAATGGAAACGATTGACCCGATCGTGCCATGGGAACCACTGATAGTGCGCAGCATTATTCACCTGCTGGAAGAAACCAATGCAGACAATAAACACGCAAGCGAAATCCTCGGTTACCAGCCACGATATGACTGGCGTGAAACCATTCGTCTACAGGTCGCAGAAATGTCGATCCGGCAGATAACACCGATGAAAATGGCTAAAGACAGCTAAATTATGTATTGCCGGAGGAACCGTATGTGGGTATGGTACTGCTTATGGCATCGCGAGAGAAAACCGAAAAAATCAAGCAGCAGATCATAAAATCAACCGACGATTTGCTCTATCACAAAGGCTTCAACCTGATGTCGTTCAGCGACATTGCCGAAGCTGCCAATGTTCCTCGCGGCAATATCTATTATTACTTCAAAACCAAAGATGAAGTACTCGAGGAAATCATCGAGTACCGCATCGAACAGATGCAAAAAATGCTGGATGACTGGGATAAAACCATCAAAACACCATTAGAAAGATTAAAGCGCTTCGCACAGATACCCTTGAAAGAAATGAATAACGTAACGCAATACGGCTGCCCGATGGGTACTCTCAACGCCGAGCTGGGGAAAACGCAATACGAATTACAGCACATTGCCCGAATGCAGTACGACACATTTCTGAAATGGCTAAAAAAACAGTTTTATGCCTTTACGCCCGATGAAAATGCTGGGAACCTGGCATTGCATTTACTGGTACAAACACAGGGCCTGTCGGTTGTTGCGCACAGCTATTCTGACAAAACACTGGTGCGCAGAGAAGTAAAGAATATTGAAAAATGGCTGGAATCACTGACTCTTCAAAAATAAAAGGGGGCAGAAACGATATTTGGGGTCAGAGTAAAAACCGTGGTCTGTCCCTTATTATTGTTGATGAAAATTAACGTTATATACTGGAGGCATAAAAGATTCAATCTAGATGTTTTTATTCAGTTTTCTTGAACAATGACGCAGCATTGCCATAAGCTAGTCGTGAACTGGTTTCATCGGGCAGCTGCGCCAGCCAGTGACGTATGATTTTCACCACTGCATCATAATCATGCCAGCGCGGCAAGCTATAGGTATCAACGCCGGCCATAAAACGGTCTGGATAGGTCACGAATAACTCATACCAGGAATCATCGAGCTGACCATCCGGAGCAATCCGCTCATCACGCATAGACAGGTCTATATACAGAAACGGATAACGCTTCAGATAATCCGCAATCAAATCAGGATAAGGATAAGTGCCCGCATGTGCCCAGATGACCAGCTGTTTCGGCGCGATGTCATAAACCGTATCGATCACGGCAGGGTCGCCGTGTATCAACAGCACCAGCTGATGCTTAGATGCGATACTGACGATGTCTTTAAAGACCGGGCTGTTACGATCACCTGCAAAGATGTGCAGTTCACCGATACCTTGCCAGTAACCTTTCTTGAGTTCAGCTTCCACATATGACGGCAGCGAAACATCATTCAGCCAGTTGGTCTTATCAGACAGATTACGGTAGAGACCCAGCAGCGGCACGATACGATTGGGTGCATGTTTGTAGAGTACAGCAGCATGAGAGGCTGGTGTACTGGTTACAATGGCGTATCGGATACCGTTGTGATCCAGTCGGGCAATGATATCCTGCGGACTATAGACCTGTACATCTGCGGCATTGTAGTGAAGATGTCCATCAATTAACGGTTCGGCAAATTGCGGATCGGCATTGAGACTGAACGGCAGCAGTGATACTACCAGGCATGTCAAAATAAGATTGCAACGAATCATCATTTTCATATGTCACTGATTCTACCCTGATACTTCTTAATAGGTTCAGACTGTTTACGTCTTAAAAAAAGTAAAAACAGGGGGCAGAGAGCAATTGTTTCTAATATGCTAATACACAATATATATTGCACCCTCTTCTCAAAAACAGGGGTCAGGAATAGTCCATCCTATTTCTTTGGGATTTTTAATATAACCATAATTAAATTAAGTAATTATTGACATTTACAGGAAATAAGAGAATTATATGATACTCACTCAGTGAAAGACGGTGATTAATTCGTTCAAAATGTGAAAAAACGGGGAGGTCGAAATGAGTACAGTGACACAAGAAATAGGACATGTCTGCACAAACTGCCTTGCAATAGCAATTACAATTGCATCTATCGCAATAGTCGCAACACTTTTATGGGTTGTTTTTATTTAAAACTAATAAAATAAAAGCAGTTACAAGGATGGTTTCTCTTCAATGACTTTTATTTATGATATGTAAGCAAATAAAGATTAACAGAAGTCGTTAGAAGAAAGAAAGCTTAACGAGTATTTGTTAAACAATAGCGGCTCCTTCGGGGCCGTTTTTGTATGTAAAAAAATCACGGGGTCAGATCTTTCCAGGCAATTAAAGGGGTCATTTAAAGGGGCCCTTTAATTTTTCTTTAATTTATATTATGTGAAATGTAAGGCCTGACTCCAATGGTTTTATGAATATGGCATGGAAAGAACTGACCCCGTATTTTTTCTTTGTAGAGTTGGCCAATAATTTAACCCTCTGTCCCCCTTTAATTCAGTTCTCAAATCTCAATTTTATAAATACTTCTTAAAAATGATGTATATCAATGTCATATTCCTTCGTTTATGATTTTATTAGCATGTACTAATAATCAAGTGCATGAATGGTTATCAAGAAATAAAGTATAAAAATGTGAGGTTGGCAATATTAACTGTTTTGACTGTATTAGTAATTTGAATTGATCGGTAGAACAAACTTTAAAGTATCCATTTTTTGATTGCTTGTATAACTTATGAAAGAGAAAAAATATGCTAAATAGACTACAGGTTGAACATGACCATATTCTGAGAAAACTGAACTTGTTAGAGTTACAGTATCTGGATATGTGTCGAGGTAAGGCACCCGACTACTCATTGATGCGAAGCATCATTGTGTATATTCAAGAGTACCCGGAGAAAATACACCACCCGCTAGAAGATATGATTTTCTCAATTTTACTTGAGCGTGTAGATGATGCTGGATTTGTGCAAGAGATAATAACAGAGCATACGCAGTTGGAAGATGTTACACGAAGATTAAGAGAGTCTCTTGAATCGTTGTCGAGCGGCATTGTTACTAAGGAAGAGATCAAGCAGCAACTATCAGTATTTCTTGTCGGGCAGCGACAGCACATTTATATTGAAGAAGTAAAAGTGTATCCGCTGGTGCAAAGTATTCTAACAAAAAAAGATTGGAAGCAGCTTCAATCTATGGTTCCTATCCTGGATGAGCCAATTTTTGGCAGGCGGACACGGGATGACTATGAGCGTTTATATCGTGAAATTGAAGATAGAAGTAAAACGGGATTGCTTGAAAGAGAAAAAGGTAATTTAAAATTTACTGATACTGAGCGCCAGGAAATAATCGATAAACGACCTTCGAGTCTTCTGCAATAATCGGGATTAAATGATTAAGGGGTCTGCCCCCCGTTTTCCCATTTGTTGCCTACAAGGATGTAGGTAAGGAGCAGTAGCTTCACCGCCCCCTTTAATTAAATACGCCTGACGCCATTAATCGTTTTTCTGTTATTATTTCAGTTATTTTATCTTTCTAGGGGGTGGTGAAATGGATAATGAAAGCAAGTTAAGTAAACTGGTAAAAACTAACAGGGATGTAGGCGAAGCAGAGAACTGGATAATTTCGTTAACACCTGTAGGTGTGGCATTCGTTTTTTACATTATATTCATCATATCCTCTGAGATAGAACAAAAAGGACTTTTCATAGCCTACGGCGCAACAGCAGGCATTATTGGCCTGGAGACTTACTGGATAGTTAGGGGTTGGCGCAAGAACCATGGAAGCACTGTCGTGATGGGAATCATCGGCATCGTAATAACACTGGGCCTGCTTAATTTATATCTGTCCTTCACATAAATAAATTGAAGGGGGTCTGACCCTAATAATTCAGACCCCCTTTGATTTCCTGAGCGTTATTATTACCTGATCTGATTTACCGTCATCGTAATACTGCTGTCATCGTTAAAACTTAATGATACATCAACCACACCATCAAGAAGCTCAACGTACTCAAGAAGATCTTCTTGTACGACCAGGTCTTCAAATTCACTCAGCGAGTCAGCAGTTATAGTTGTCTCTGTCATGCCGCCGCCCATTTCATCGAACGTCATCGTGGCATGAGGGGTATCTTCAACCATGAGATCAATCATCTCGTAGATTTCTTCATCGACGATATCTGCTGCCGGGTGATGAGCATGAACACCTGTACTGGCAAGAAGTATGGCTAAAGTCGTTAATTTAATTTTGTTTTTCATAAGGATATCCTCAAATATTTACATGAGTGGGATTATTTCCCACATGTGTAAATTATGCGTGGTATTTTTTCCCACGTCAAGTTTTTTTTCGGAATAAAATTGATCAATGAATAAAAAAGGTCGGTGAAGCTATCGCTCCTTACCTACATACTTGTAGGCAACAAAGGATAATCATTTCTCACCGACTTTTTTAGAACCACTCGGCCTCCCTCGATGCGCATACCCTACTTTTCTGTTTAACATCAGTTCAATCGGCTGCTTAAATCGACTATCACCAGTAGGCATTGAAAAGCGTGCAGCGTTACTTTAATTTTGACCCCACTTATTTAATCGAGTCGACCCCATTGATTCCAGATATTTTTAAAAATATTGAGAATAATCAATGTGAATACAACTATTCGGCGTTATTTTTTATATATAAGGTGAAGTAGTTAGTGTCGTTCGTATAAAATTAAGGAGGAACTAGAAATGAAAAAAAATCCTACAACCGGATCAACTTATCTCTCCAGATTTCAAATTACCATCCTGGCAATAACTCTCGCTGTTTTCAGTGCATTTTTCCTCATTGGCGCAAAAAAACCGCCGCCAACAACTACAGATGTAGAACTGATCAGTATCGGCATTGACGGACAGGCTGGAAGCGGCGATAACTATTATGTTTCGAGTGAAATCAAGGCAGGCGCGGTCAGTGCAGACGGCCGCTATGTTGCTTTCTCCTCGCTGGCACAAAATCTGACAGCACATGATGTCAGCAGCTGGCATGTCTACTTACGGGACAGAGAAACCAATACCACGACGCTGATAACGGATACCGGGGCAGAAACGATCTACGGCTCATCCGTGGGAGGCAATGCAGTAATCAGTGCTGATGGACGTTACGTGGCATTCGTCTCAACCAACGGTCAGCTGGTTGATAACGATACCAATGGTTCTGCGGATATCTTTGTTTACGACAGGATTAACGAATCTTTAAAACGGGTAAGCGTCGCCAGTGACGGCACGGAAGGCTGCGGCTGCAGCTGTGCCTGGCCGGATACCTGTAACGGTTGTGAGCTGTACTATGTGAGCTCGCACCCTTCAATCAGCGCCGATGGCCGCTACATAGCGTTCACCTCTTTTTCCTATAATTTTGTTGACGGCGACCTGCCCGACACACCGGATGTATTTGTGCATGATCAGCTCGCAGCAACGACAACAATAATCAGCCGTGCCAGTGACGGCAACCTGGGTAATGCCAATAGCGGTGAACCTTCAATCAGCGCCGACGGTAATGCGATCGCGTTCAGCTCTAAAGCAAGCAATCTCGTAGTCGAAGACTATAACAACCAGCAAGATGTGTTTGTCTGGGACCGTGATAAGGTGAAAATAACCCGCGCCAGTATCGCCAGTGACGGTACAGAAGGTAATTCCTACTCCACAGATCCGGTTATCAGTGAAGACGGTAACCTGGTAGCCTTCACCTCCGGCGCAACCAACCTTGCCAGCAATGATAGCAACGGAAATATCAATGATATTTATCTGCGCAATCGCGGCTCCAACAGCACTTCCATCTTGAGTTCAGGCCTGCCTTCCGGCGGAAGCCGACCCGCGATCAGTGACGATGGCAAGTTTGTTTCTTTCACCAGCGGCACCGATGATATCTACCTGTCAAACGTTGAAGCCGGAACACGGCAGCTGGTCAATGACAACATGCAGATCTCAGCACTGGATAAAGAAGGAGAAGTGCTCGTCGTCAGCGGCTATGCCAGCCTGCTGCCTGTTGACACCAATGGTGATAAAGATGTTTATGCGATCGGTTCAAGCAGCTCAGAACCACCTACAGAACCCGAGGTCTGTGATGATGGAATCGACAATGACGGTGACGGCCTCATCGACTGTCTCGATAAAGACTGCCGTCAGACCCCTGCCTGTAAAACTACCGGAGGCGGTGGCGTCGGCGGTAAAAAGTAGCCGAATTAAAGGAAACACGACACCATGGACATAGGAGGTACGATTCCAAGGAGGGAGTCGGTAACGTCGAGTTGAGACCAGAGACCGAGAAACATGCATATGTTCAGGGTGTCGTGTCGCCTGTTATTCTAGATTAATATCAAATTTATCTTCCAACCGTCGCCTTGCCCTCTCCGCCAAACCGCGTAGCAAAATATCCAATAATTAGTCCAACAATGGCTCCTTCAGCAGTGAACCAAAATGGTGAAGTCAATAGACCATTCTCACCAAACACAGCGAACATCATGGTCTGCATAGCGTCATATGCAAAAAAGGTTAGAACAAAGTTCATCCACGCTCCCACTACAGGTGCGCGAAACCACCAGGGGAAAGGCAGTTTTAGTATTGGATGATAGGTAAAGACCCCGAACATTCCAATAATTGCGCCAAGTGTGGTGTACCACAGCAAAATGCCCCATCGAAGTAAACAATCAGATTCTGGTAAAAAGTAGGGTAAAAAAACAAAACCGATAAGCCCAAATAAAAAACCAATCACTTTACCAATGGCTATACGCGTTATTAATGACGGATTTTCAAACATGAGCTTTTCTCCAGTAATTAGATCTAACTACGAATAAGTGGGGGCAAATGAAACTTACTTTAATTAAATTATTTATTCTTTACTTTTAGTCCATTCAGCAAAACTGTATTCCGAATCTGCCTGGCTTCCGAGTAGTGGTTCAAGTATTCGTGCGTTTTCATCGATGGCTGGATAAGGAAGCCTTTTCTGCTGACAGCAGTTTGCAATCTTTGGATGGCAGGCTTCAAACAACAATGTCATGTATGTTTCCTCATCAAGTGAACGATTGTCGTAACATCCTGCAGCCATTCGCTGATGATAAGCTTCATAGAGAACCAGCGCTGATGCCACCGATACATTCAGGGACTGAACCATACCGACCATGGGAATACTGATGTTCTCATCAGCCATCCGTTTAGCCTGCTCGCTGATGCCTTCAAGTTCTTCACCAACCATTATGGCCGTCGGTTTGGTGTAATCGATATCACGATAATCTTTTGTGCTTTCACAAAGGCTGGTTGCGATGATCTGAAAACCCTGTTGTTTCAAATGATTCAAGCAACCTTCTGTTGACGGGTGTTTGTTTACCTTCATCCATTTTTTTGTGCCGCCCGCTGACATCTGTGTGAGACGGATCGAAGTGAGCTCAGTAATCGCATGAATCTCAAGCCCGCCAACAGCTTCAAGGGTACGCGCAACGGCCGCGAGGTTATGTGGTTTACGAACATTTTCCATCACCACGGTAAGATCGGTCTGCCTTCTGTCGAGGCTTGCTTTTATGATTGCTAAACGTTCCGGGGTCATAGGTTTTAAAAGTTAAAGAAGTTAAAGGGGACGGTGACAAATAAGAAGTGTTTACTTATGTAATTGATTATTATTTGTCACTGACCCCTTTAATTTCCTATTACTGTTTCAGCCCCGGAGTAACATTTTCAAGACCATCCATCAATTCCAGGGCATCTTTGTTGTTGACGAGTTCTCCTGCAGAAAAACGAACAAAATAGACTTCACCGGCTTTGCCGGTAAACTCAGCCACAGTATGAAACCCGTCAAGAAAACCGACGACGCCACCAAGGCCCCAGCCGGCATCTTCGCCAGATCCGAATAACGAACCACCTTTTCGTGTTACTACGATAGGACCGGGTTTAGTGTGATACACGGAATAAGTGCCGGAATTGATGCGACCAACGAACCGATCGTTCACTGCAACAATGTCAGAATTGCCACCACCGACAATACTCGATGTGCGAAAGGCATAAATCGTTACTTGATCTACAGGTGGTTCCTGCATAACAAAAGGCGGGCCACTGGTGGCGCAGCTGGTGAGCAACAGAAGACTGAATGACGAAAGTAAGAAGAACTCAAGAATTTTCATAAGTACCTGATATTTCTGTTGAGTATATGGATAGTGACATTCTAAAGTTAAAGGGGTCAGAGCCCTTATTTAGCCATTTTTAAATCAGTTTA
>CAWBXM010000090.1:0-3577 GCA_963792545.1 uncultured Gammaproteobacteria bacterium
CCATTCTGGTCTGTCCCCTATTCGTTACTGTTTTAATTCGGTCCAGCTAAAGGGGGTGTCGTTAGAATTCTTTGGTTTGACCAAGTTTTTGGCGTTGCTGCAACTAAGCTGCGCATACCTTGTTTCGACCACTCTGTTTTGCCTGGTATAGTCCGGCGTCAGCGATAGTAAATAATTTGTCGATTGATTCGGTGTTATTACTTCTTTGGGCAACACCGATACTTACCGTTGTTTCAATAACAGTGTTATTACTGAGTACCTGTAGTTTTGAGATGATGTCTCGTATTCTTTCTGCCATATTTAACGCTTGTTCGAGTGACGTTTGAGGGAGCATGATAGCAAATTCTTCACCGCCCCAGCGTGCCAGGACATCGCCTTCTCGCACCACATCATTCAATGCTGTAGACACTTCTCTAAGTACTTGATCGCCAGCGGCGTGTCCGTATGAATCATTAATGTTTTTAAACTTATCAATATCGAGCAATATCACACAAAGATTAGTTTGATGTCTGATAGCGTTGTGCCAGATAGGTGTGCAAATTTCATTGAATGCACGTCTGTTGTTGAGTGTGGTTAACATGTCGATGCGTGCCAGCTGTTGCGCCTGTACTTTTTCTTCCTGTGCTCGGCGTATCTGTTCGGCAAGTGCGATAGATAATAATAATGCATCGATCGAAGCACCGATCTCTACTGCGCGGTAAGTTAAGGTTGAGTAAGGAATAATCGCCCATACGGTCATGGCTGTGATGGTGACGCCAAATAATGTAGCGATGGTTGCTATCAGGTAATACATTGCATCGCGATGTCCACGTTTGAGGCTGACGATTCCGGCATATAAAGTAAATATAGAGAAGAAAACTGCAAATGAGATGGCGACGATCACACTTGCTGCCTGTTTCTCCATCAACATGAAAATAATCTGCATAAGCCAGAACAGAGCGCAGAAGACCAACGTTTTGTAATACAGACCGGGGTGTAGTTGCCGGATTTTTAAAAATGAAAAGGCAAACAGGACGCCACTGGTCGAAAAAAGAGAGATAGCAAAAGGATTGATCCATTTTTGCAGCCACACTGAATCTGACCAGAGCAGACTGTATCCATGTCCGGTATATGAAACATTGGCTAGCAGGAACATCAGTAGATAAATCACATAATATAAATAGCGCGTCTGCCTTATCGTGAGATATAGCAGCAGGTTGTACAGCAATAGCGCGATGATGATGCCATAGAACATGCCGTAGCTGTAACCATTGAAAGCATCGCGGGCTGCCGACGCATCTTTATCACCAAAAAAGAGAGGTAATACCATCGGGTCGGGTGTGGCAGCTCGAAGATAAATCTCACTAATTCCTGGTGCGTAGTTATATTCGAACACAACAAAACGATGTTCTACAGTTTTTTTAGTGAATGGCAGGCTGTCACCGGCTTTTTCCTGGAACACGAGTTGATCATCTTTTATGATGAAGATGTCAGCATTATCCAGCCACGAGTTTTCAACGATAAGCCGACGCAGCACTTCACTTTTGCTGTTGTTGGTGACAGTAAATCGAAGCCATACCGGGGAAGTGCCTATACCAAAACTGAGTACGGTTTTATGCCACTGCAGGAAGTCTCCTGAGGTGTATGCCGCTTGAGCCTGTTTTAGGTTCAGAGGATGATCTGTTTCTCTGAGGTAAGTGACATGTTCGCCGATAGCGGCATAATTTCTGTCGGTATAAATCGTATCTGACGTGTCTGCGTGTGTATTTGAGCAGACTAGCAATAAAAGTAAGACCGTAAGTATGCGTATTATAGAGTTGTAGGTGTCGATTGAAATCTGAGGCATGATGAGCAAATTATAGTCCATAAAAAAGGCCACTAGATTTTTAGTGGCCTTTTAATTTAAAACTAAGTAAAAACTTAGCGTTTGTCTTTGGCTAGCGGCTAAGCACTGATGACGTCAACTGCCTGTAGTCCTTTATCACCTTCTGTAACTGAGAAGATAACGGCCTGGCCTTCGCCCAGTGAACGATGGCCTTTGCCCTGAATCGAACGGAAGTGAACAAATACATCCTCGCCATTATCACGAGTAATAAAACCAAAACCTTTTGCAGCATTAAACCACTTAACCGTACCGCGTTCCTGGTTACCAGATATTTCGCCATTGTAACTAGTAGATTTAGATGAGCTGGATTTGACCGAAAGCGTTGAAGCAGTGATTATGCTGACAAATGAAATGGCCCAGAGTTTTATATAGGCAGAAGTTAGCAGTAGAGAGAAACTTTCGCTTAGAGTTGTTGCAGTGTGTGCCTGGATGCTAATGACTGAAGCGATAACTGACACGATAAGACTTATTATGAATATTTTTATAAATAACATTTAGGGTACTCCGAATATATATGAATACCGGAACAGGTAGAACGTTCCGGGGTTAATCTTCAACTCATCAATAAAAGTTTGGTTGATGAGCCGATACATTATAACCGAGCTATGCTTCGGCAGGTAGTTTTGCAGGAGTATTTTTAGTTTTTTGGGGAAGATGGTTTGATTCTGGAAGGGCATCGCGGAATAAATTCCGCTCCTACAGTAAGGTGTAGGAGTGGAAAAAATTGTTTGGAACAACTTTTCACATAAGCCACGAAGTGCTTCTACATGGATGTAGATTTTAGAGCAACGCATATGTCCATGGATTGACGGTATTAGGGTAATGCAGGAGCAATTACGGAGCAGCTGCCGTGAAGCATAGGGATATGCTGAATAATTTATTCCGCGATTATCTATCGAAGGCAGCAGTCCCAGTGGTTCTCTAGCCGTTCTTAGCTGCCGCTATCCGTGCCATAATGTCTTCGATTGATTCATTGCCAGCCAGCTGGATATGGAAACCATGCTGTTTAAGGTTGTAAAGCACGGTCGCAGTATCTTCTCTGGCCAATCTTGTGTCAGGTGCTATCTCCAGTTCCATAGAAAACTCGATAATGCCCAAAGAATTATAGATCTCCCTGGGTACGTTCTCGAAGTTATCTTCTTCTGCCAGGTAGATATACATATCCTGCTTCAGATTGCAGCGGTAAATAAAACATTTCATGGTTAGATGCTTGCTTATAATGTCGCGAGTACTTTAGCCGCAGCATCAATGGTTTTCTGCAGATCGTCTTTACTATGAGCCGCTGAAACAAACCCGGCTTCGTAAGCTGAAGGGGCGAGGTAGACGCCTTCATCAAGCATGCCATGGAAAAACTTTTTGAACTGCTCCAGGTTGCATTGTGTCGCCTGCTCAAAACTGTTGATCTGCTGCTTACTGAAGAACAGACCGAACATGCCACCGACGCGATTGCAGGTCATATCGATACCCGCTGTTTTTGCTGCACCTAGAATACCGTCGGTGAGAAATTCAACCTTTTTCGCCAGTTCATCATAAAAACCCGGTTGCGAGATCAGTTCCAGTGTTTTCAGGCCGGCAGTCATCGCGATCGGGTTGCCCGATAGAGTGCCTGCCTGGTATACCGGGCCAAGTGGCGCGATACATTCCATGATCTCTTTCTTGCCGCCGAACGCACCGACGGAGCAATACGTCGTGACCAAAGGCACCAGACATAAC
>CAWBXM010000091.1:0-13267 GCA_963792545.1 uncultured Gammaproteobacteria bacterium
GCAAAGCTAAACTGATCCCATTACCTTTCATTGATAACAATGAAGTTCCAGATGAAAAATTTCCGATCTGGCTTAACACCGGGCGTCTGGTCGAGCACTGGCACGGTCGCAGTAAAACCGGAAAGATCGGTAACAATAATAAATACAGCCCGATACCGTTCATCGAAATCAATCCCGATCTCGCGGCTGAACTAGAGATTCAACGTGGCGAGTATGTGCGCCTGGTATCGCGTCGCTCCGATGCAGTGGTTATGGCAACACCGACGCATCGGGTACCAAAAAATATGATATTTCTGCCGTTTCATTTTCACGATTGCGCTAATCGCTTAACGCTTGGTTTGCTTGATCCTCATTCACGCCAGCCGGCTTTTAAACAGTCGTCCGTGCGCATCGAGAAACTGGATGACCAGAAAGCGGCGGCAAAACTTAGCATGGAAATGCGTGCATTCTAAATATGATTGAAATCCTGATTATCGAATATGTCATCTCGACCGCGAGGGAGAGATCTAAAATATCCGAGTTACCAGGTTGTTACTGCCGTCAAGATTTTTCGTTACACACGAGATGACAATGAATAAGAAAATACTGAAGGTTATATAGTGTTTGAAAAAAGAGAAAACGAACCTGATTACGCACTGCTGAACGACCCGAGCAGTCAGAGACTTAATCGCTACGGTGATCCTATCGACACCGTGCAGGAAGAAGATCTGCGTCGTGGTCAATCATTAAATATCAATGATGACGATGCTATCGGCGATAACCCGAATCGTTATAAGCAGCATGGTTTTTATTTTAATGCAGATAACTGCATTGCCTGTCATGCATGTGAAGCAGCATGCAGCGAAAAAAATGATAACCCTGCACACATCTCATTTCGCTCCGTTGGATTTGTCGAAGGTGGTACTTATCCTGCGTATCAGCGTCTTAATATTTCCATGGCCTGTAATCACTGTGATGACCCGGTCTGCCTGAAAGGTTGTCCGACTCGCGCTTATACAAAGTTCGCTGAGTACGGTGCGGTTCTGCAAGACCCGGACATCTGTTTTGGCTGTGGTTACTGTACATGGGTGTGTCCCTATAATGCGCCGCAACTTGACCCGGTAAAAGGCCAGGTGAGCAAGTGCAACATGTGTGTCGACCGGCTCGAAGTCGGATTGAAACCTGCCTGTGTCTCGGCCTGTTTAGGCAATGCGCTGGACTTTGGTGTCATAGAAAATATTCCTGAAAACCGTAGCCAGGCGAAGACAGAGATCCCGGGTTTTCCGCGAACAGATATCACCCACCCGAACATCCGCTTTCAACAAACGCGTACACCGCAGCGTGACATGAGCCGTGTTGATCAGAGTCCGGTGAAATATCATCGTGAAGAAAATTCGGAGAGTTTCAAACCGGTAGTCGATGTAAAACAGGGGGACAAACGTGAATGGAACTGGGCTATGTTACTCGGCTCGCACGAAAACGCGCATATCGCTTTTACCCTGAGTGCGCAGACCGTGATGGCAGCGTTTTTGATATTGCTGTCTGGTTACTTTTTTGAGCCTGTTAAGAGCTTTTTATCAAGCAGTGCGATGTTGCCTGCTCTGCTGGTGATTATTGTATTGATGAGCTTCGGCCTGTTTAAGTTGAACATGCACCTCGGTAAACCGCATCGCTTTTATCGGGGTTTCTATAATCTGAGACATTCACCGGTCAGTCGTGAGATAGCCGGTGTGTCTGCTTTTTATACCGGCCTGTTGGGTTTTGGTTTTTTTGCGTTGTTTGATAATCACTATGTGCAACTATTACAGATATTATTTGCAGGTATCGCTGTGCTGGGTGCTGGATTCGGTGGTTATTTCATGTACCGCTTATATCGTATCGAAGCACGTCCATTCTGGAATCACTGGTATACCGCTGCAAGTTTCTGTGCAACGGCACTGACACTCGGTCCATTATTAATAGCTGTTATCGCATTAGCCTTTTCCAGTATGTCGGCAAGTCTTGGCCAGTTACTGTTGAGTATGGTTGCAGTCGGTTTAATGTTAGAGATCGCAGGCTTAAGTGGCCATGCAAGAAGCCTGCAGTCCAGCAATAGTGAAGGTGCTGCATCGTTTTATCTGCAGACCACCCGATATGGCAATGCGTACTGGCTGCGTAATGGTATGTTGATCCTGGCTCTGTTGCTGACAGGTTATATGTTGTTGAGCAGTAATCATACGGTACTCGGATTTAGCCTGTTAGCAGTTATTGCATTCACCAGTAATATTATCGGTCGCGCATTATTTTATGTTGTCGTTATTCCTACCACCATGCCCGGTGCTTTCTTCTGGAAAAATGCTGGCTTTGTGGAACATGCAAGACAGACAGGGCTGGCTGATATGCCACAGATGGGCGTGGCATACGAGACACATCACGCTTTCAATATCGGTGAGCTGATCGAAACAATTAAAACGACAACGATGAAGCAAAAGTTTGTTCAGCTTCGCAGTATCTTTACTGGCTAAGTTAAAGGCACATTTATATGTGTGACATGACCTGCTATCAGTGTTAGTTATTAGCCAGTGATCTATATCTCATGGGTGATTTTAAAACGGGGTATAAAAGAGGATTATGAAAATTTTGTTGATAGTTTTTTATTGTCTTACGGTTATCTAGGGAGAATTTTTTTCATGGGAAAGCATGAATACGAGTATGAGCAAGACTTGATGTATTTTGCAAAACCGGTGTTAGGTTTTGCCGCTTATTCAGGTACTGGAAAAACCACGCTGTTGGTCAGATTGTTGCCGTTGATGAAATTGCAGGGCCTGCGGGTGGCGATGATAAAACATACGCATCATGACTTTGATATCGATACCCCCGGCAAAGACAGTTTTGAATTAAGGAAAGCAGGGGCCGATCAGGTACTGATCGCATCGGATAAACGCTGTGCCGTGATGACGGAATTTGAACAGATAAAAGAACCAGAGCTGGGCGAGCTGATACGAAGGCTGGATCTTGAAAATATTGATCTGGTGATGGTTGAAGGTTTCAGGCACCTGCCGTTTCCTAGGATCGAGCTGCACCGGTCATCTACCGCTAAGCCGTTAATTTTTCCAAAGGATAGATCGGTAATCGCAGTGGCCGCTGATGAAGATTTGGACACCGGCGAACTACCATTACTCAACTTAAACGAACCAGAAGAAGTGGCGGGTTTTATCAACCGCTGGCTGGACAAGCAGGTATAAATTTATGTTAAACAAAAAACTTGAAGTAAATGATCAGACGATACAGATTGACCATGAAGGTTACCTTCTTGAGCCTTCTGACTGGAATAAAGAGGTTGCTCAGGTCATTGCCGATAAAGAAGGCATCGAGCTGACGGAAGAAGTCTGGGAAGTGGTCATCTTCGTCAGGGAGCATTTCGACTCTTATCAATGTATTCCTGAGCACCGTAAGTTATTGCAGGCATTACGTAAAAAACACGGTAAGGAAAAAGCTACCAGGAAGTATGTCTATAATATGTTTCCTTACGGTTACGGACAACAGGCCTGTAAAATTGCCGGGATGAGGGTACCGCTAAAACTACTACTGGATCTGTAGATTGCGGACATGTGGTCTGATGAGATTTTTTATATATTTAAGAGGCGTTTTCTTGAGTGTTAAGGAGGTTTCTGACAGGTGGTATCTATCGACTATATATTAGTAAATTCTAATATGATATGCTTATTGGTTCAGCGACAGATTGCGGCATCGATTTATACCTGTCTTTTTGTAAATTATTATAAGAGTAAATATCATGCGCCCAGAATCTTCTCCGGCAGAGTCATCTGCGACCATTAAGCTAAACAATACCGAAGCCGACGCCGTAGTGGAGAGTGCCGAATCAAAAAAGTTAAAATTTGACGATGGCGAGGAATTTGCTGCCGGCAAAGATATTAATACAAAAATCACAACATTAGATACTGACCTTGCGCACTTACGAGCAGAGCTGGGTTCGATTAACGCCAGCGTGGAAGAAGGTCTGGACCGTTTAGGTGATACCGATACTGATCTGACTGCAAAAGTATCTGAGACCTACAAGCGCCTGGGTGAGATCGATAACGCTTATAAATCTCTGCTTCAGATTTCAACACGGATTGATTCCGATATCAAAAAGCTCAATGGTGACGTTAGTACTGTTGCCGAACAGTCTGCCTCGGGTATAAAAAACCTTGAGCAGTCAACGGTTGCGCATTCGACAGAGTTTGCACATAAGAACCAGCAAGTGGTCAATCGCGTTGAACGACTAGTTGAAACGTCAAAACTAACCGGCGAGTTACTGAGTCAGAAAATCCAGTCAACAACAGATAAAATGCTGAAGTTTGAAACTCAGGTCATCGCACAAATAGAGCATCTATCTTCTGTGGCAAAACTCAAGAATGACGCAGTAGAAGCCTCTGTCGATAGTAACAAAGCAAAAATTCTGAAGCTGCAATCTGTTGATGAGGTAATTATCAAGCGGGCGACAATGCTCGAAATATCATCGGCAGAACTAACAGTTAAAAGTCAGGAGATGCAGGCGTCGACGGATCAATTGCGTTTGAATACAAACGAGTTATCGCATGGTCTTGATGCATTAGTTGTTCGTACCCAGGAGCTGGAAGCGATTGCTGAAAGCCACGGTTCGATGATAAGTGCTTTGCAGAAAGCAGGCTCAGAGCTGTCTGATAAATTAAGCATCCTTGCTGGGCGCGAGAGCAGGCATTTCAATATCTTTACTGTTAGCTTCCTGCTTCTGTTAATTGTTACAGCGGTAATTTATTTTTCACAGCAAAGCCAGTTTGAGTTGGCAGATGCAATGGTTGCTGAGCAGGCCAGGGCTACGGAAAGTAAAATCATTAGTCTGCAACAGGAGCAAGCAGACTATGTGGCGACTGCTGATCGTTCCCTGGCTGCTTTAGAGAGCAAGGTCGATAAAAAAATACAGAGCATGCAAGACCAGGTGCAAAGTGTCGAAGGCCGGTTCAATAACAGCGCGCCATTTAGCCAGATTGGTAATGATAATGTTATCCATGGTCAGCAATGGATAGCCGGTCTGCCAGGTGACCACTATACGGTGCAACTGGCGTATGTAGACGATACCAGTGCCATGTATGAGTTAGCTGAGCAATATAATCACTATCTTAAGAATTCACTGTCGTATTTTGAAGTAGATGAGAATGGCAAGACGAAGTATGTGTTGTTGTCAGGTGATTACGCTACGTCAGATGCAGCGATTGCAGCAATCAATGCGATGCCTCGGTATATTGGGGAGCAGCGGCCAATGCAAAGAAAGCTAGGTGACATTCAAAACTATATCGTGAAATAGTCGTGTGGACTAAATGTCGATTACCACTGACAAACGGTGTAACGATCTGCTGGTGAAACTATCCAGGTGTGGCTAGAACTAAAATGTGACTAAGAAGATTTTTAACAGGGAAAAGGAGCGACATTATGTCAATTATTGAACAACTGGAAATTAGTAATTTTTATTCTGCAGTTTTAGAGCAGGGCGCGAAAGCAAGAAATAAATACACCGGTCAGGTTGTTGAGCTAAAGCGAGTAAGTGAGTACGGTATATCGGTGGTCTCTTTTCGTACGGGTGATGATTATTTCATCTCGAATAAATTTTTAGAGCCTTTATCTACATTCCATTAGCTATAAAATTTTATCCTGTCACAGTAGGGTGGGCGTCCAAAATTTATGGTTGCCTGATTTAGAGGTTATTCTGAAACCACCTCAATAACAAGTACTACTTCGTTATCATGTTCACCTGTATCGATGATGCGGTGGCCATTGATCCGACACCAGGCAGGGATGTCAATGAGTGCACCAGGGTCAGTGCAAGTTACTTCAAGCGTGTCGCCTATCTGCAGTTCTGCAACCTTATTTTGAGTTTTTATCACCGGCATCGGACATAAAGAATTCCGGGCGTCTAGTTTGTGTAGGCTCATAGGATTACTTTTTATGGTGTTATCTTAGATGTACCATTCCTGTTGAATTTCAGAGCCAGGCATTGGTTGTATATCGAAAGTTTTTTCTTCACCATTCTGACGTGTGACTTTGACTGTAACGCTGTCAGCATCACGGCCCTGACTAAAGCGTGCAGCGATACGGGATGCAAATTCAAGATCTTCATCACTGGGCTCGCCGTCGACTAATGACAATGGTCCTTTGTGACTTTTGATCTCTATAGTCGTGAATTGTTTTTTATAACCTTGAAGGAATTTATTTTCCCCATCCTCGCGACTAACGATTAATTTGTAATGTGGACGTGGACGTAGATGGCGACCAACCTTTAATAGCATGATGTCGTCAAGCTCGTAGTCTTTATTGTTTCTCGCCTGCCATAGATCAACTAATTTATCTGAGTAGCTTTTATCAGTAAGAAAACAGCAGCCACCAGCGGGAGTCGCGTAATCTTCGAAGCCAAATTCTGCTGCCAGTGCCATCTGTGGTTTACGGTTACGGCCACTGAAGTTTTTTAATAGTTCACGTTTAACCCAGCCTTCACGCTCGGGTAAAGTCGCTGCAAGATTTTGTGCGCAAAGTGGCCTCAGCAGACGGTCATCAGCGCCAGATTCACGAACCACGACTGGTAACAGGTGTTTACGTTGCGACATCGGCCGTTGCCCCATCACCTCACCGGTAATAATAAAGTCGAAGCCATTTTCATCCATCCACTGTTTGGCTTTGCCCACCATGAAAATTTTGCAGTCCAGGCAGGGATTCATGTTGGCGCCGTAGCCATGTTTTGGATTGATGAGTACATCTTTATATTCATCGATAATATCGATGATGTGTAGTTTTATGCCTAGCTGCTCAGCGCTCCACAAAGCATTATTACGCTTGGGTTTGGCTTTGTCTTTTTTGCGTATGGCGTGGGTATGGCCTTCGACACAGAACCCGGTATAGAAGTTAATGCCTTCGACGTGTATGCCCTGATCGAGCATTAATTTAGCGGCGAGCAGTGAATCAAGGCCGCCGGAGATAAGAGCGACGGCTTTTCGTTGTGTGGACATAGGAATTAATGTGAGTTGGCATTAAACAGGGCGCTATTATATCAGTTGTGCATATGGACAAAAAGCAGCCATTTGGCTGCTTTTTGCTGTTGCCTCCTGTGACGATTAGTCAGCCACAGGGTGAATTCAGAAAATTAAACGGACTTTCTGCGGCCGACCCAGCCCAGAAGAGCGAGTCCGGAGCTGAATAAAATCACTGAAAGTGGTAACGGTACGACGGTTGCTTCTGTATGGAAGCCTCCAGCTAGTGAAAAGCGAGGACGTCGAGCTGTCTGCGGCGTTAAAATCTTACCCAGTGATGATACGAAAGCGCTCTATCTTGCGATACCTTGATCGCCAAGATCAATAACATACAGCTGATAGTGGCAGGCCGCCACTGCAAATATCATCGCTACCATTAACGCATAACCAGTTGCGTCGTCTGAATCGGTAACGGTGTCACTGGTAGTTACAACATGTTCGCCGGAAGTGAGGATACCGCCTTTAGTATCAAAGACTGTCGAAACCAAATGAAAATGCATTACCAACCATGAATACAACTAGATCGTTGCTCGCGCCGTGAAGATATCAAAGCCATCAAAGCCTAGATCTAAATAAGTATTCGCTTTGTCAGGACTCGCTACGTAGGATGCGGGGTTAGAAGTAACCATCGTTGCAAGAGTGATAGTATTTAAGGCTCTGCGATAGAACCTGTTTTAACTAAAATCACAATTAGCTCGTGATGTCTGTAGTCTCGCAGGCAGTGGTCGTTGATGAGCCAATCAGTGAATTCGCTACAAAAATATTATCGTATTTACCAACAGAAATTGGTAAGGGTACTGCGTGAGCTGAGGCGCTCAGTAGCAGCAGAACAATATTTGTGAAAATAAATTGTTTCATGATTTTATCTCTTAACAGACCATCATTTTAGCAGGCGCACCAACAGGTATGGGGACACTTGGGTTGATATTGGTGTGATTGTTGGTGTTACTGGTGACCACAGGAATTATCGGACTAACGCCTGCTGATGACCGTGTTGGTGCCAGCGCAGAAATACTGTTAGTACGTAAGCTCAGGTTGGTGCTGCGAGCTTTTACTGGTTGCGTAGATGGTTGTTGTATGCCGCCAGCAGCAGGTTCGATACCAAGTCCCCATGCACCCCATTTTTTGACGGAATCGACATAGGCTGTCTCAGCTGCAGTGTTTTCCGCTGCGGTGTCATTTGTTGCAGCAAAAGAACTCGGTGTCGTCGCGAGTAAAACGACAGAAACGAGTCCGGCAAAAAGGAAACTTGTTGAATTTGCATTGTGCAAATCTATTTTAGGGTTTTTCATCTTCATCTCTTTAACGTAATTTTTTCGCAATTTTCATTTAGTAGCTGTGATGCAATGTTAATGATAATGCACAAGCTATGCCAAATATATTTAATGCCCTATATTTCAGTTGCTTACATTTCGACTTTTGTAGTAACTAATAGCTATTCACGGTTTATTTTAATTCAGAGGTGATTTATTGGGCGAACTGTAAAAAATAACTATAACAATATGATGAAAAGCTAATATTAAATGGAGTTTTCCTAATTTACAAGTTGTTGCTAATACTCCTAAATATATTTTATGAATTAAATTAAGCCAATATTTTCAGAATGTTACGAATGTTTCACGTTTTTCAGTGGCAGAAAATATTCTGCCATGAAGTGAAGATTTGGATTAGGTGTATGTAAATCCGACATATGACGGAAATCATTACAGTCTCGACTTAAAGTGTGTGTTTAGTGTTCAAATATGAAGAATTGTATGAAAATTGATCACAACAGGTTGTTGGAATACCTTACAGATTTATTGCGTTTACTGACAGGGTCTTTTTGTGACATGAGTTAACACGTACTAGATGTTTTTGATTGTTACCGGTATTCGCGAAGATGTCAGGATTTAGCTTACATGAAATAACGCGCTAGATTGATCGCAAAGATTGTTCGATCATAACTGTAAAAATCAACATTTGAATTATTATGGGTATAGGTAACGTGGGTGTTAAGTGTCCAGTCCTGTAAAAAACCCTTCTTTATATCCAGGTTGTAACCGACCTCATAGTTACCCTCGGTTTCGTTTCTCTTTTTAGTGGAGCATGGCGCGGGTGTGCAGGCCAGGGTGTCTGCTGACTTGTAGTCATATTGTTTAAGATTAATGTTGAGGTAAATGTTGTTGTTTGTGGCAAAGGTAAGGAATCCGCCAAAGTAGATTGCTGCGGCCTTGTATCCAAATTGATCATCATCAGCATATTGATCTGTCAGTCTAAAACCGACTTCGATACCGTTATTAGCATCATCTAGTAATGTGGAATATGCTGCACCAACGAGAATGCTGTTGCCATCACGATCCTGATCTTCTGAGCGTGTGAAATTATTGTTGGTGAAAGACATTTCCAGGCTTACCCCCTGGTAATTACCCAGATCGAAAGTCAGTAGAGGGTTGAGCGAAATAAAGGTGCCTAAAGTCGAGTTTCCATAATAGGTCTGGTCAACCTGCAGGTTGACGGCGCCGCGCCATCGACCGGTGGAAATAAAGGCAGGCCCGGTACTGGCGCTAAGAACATTAAAGTTGAAGTCACTGCTGTCAGTGTAATTGTTGCCTGTCCAGGAGATCTGACTCTGCCATTCAAAAAGTGTTGCTGCGCCGCCAAAATCAAACGGCTTATTATCCTGGTAGCGATGAGAAGCGCTTAAAAATGTGTCCATGCCTGGAGATTCGACTTTCTTCCCATCGTCAGTTGTGATGCCTGGATTACCGGCTAAAGGTGCGAAGTTTAAATTGGAGTTATATAGAGCGCCAACCTTGGTGTAATAAGAAAAGCTTTGCTCAGATTGGGGCTTATTCTCATCACTCATTACCTGTCCCATATAAGCGAGTATGGCCAGGCGGACTTCCTCAGGTGTTTCGGGATTATCGAGCACAGTGTGAAATTCACTCAGCGCTTTATCATACTGGCTGGCGCGATGATAACTTACTGCAAGTTCGAGGCGGGCACGGTTTAGCGAGGGGCGTCGGTTTAGGATGTACTCAAATTTCTGTATAGAGTCATAAACTTTGCCGCTATCACGCTCTTTCATGGCGAGATCAAATATCTCCTGTGCATGTTCATCGGTTAGTTCGTTTTGACTGTCAGCATTTTCTGCTGACGCTACATTGATATATAGTAGTGCAGAAAATAGCGTTATCAGTACTGTAACAAAAGGTGCGGTAACGGGGTTAGGCTTAATAATTTTCATGTCAAACTTTTATAGTGTGGTCTAATCTCAATAGTAGTGTAGTACATAATCAAGATGGGGTATTATATCTGCCAATGTGCAATAAAACGCGATGTTTACTTATCATACTCTGTTCGCTGACAAGTTCGAATGCATGGGCAGTACGTTCTGAGTCGGTTCAGCCTGGATTAGTTGATAACGGCTCGACCGGTATTATGCCTGCAGAATTATTCGGATATCACGAAATTCAAAAACAGAACTTAAGCTTATTTCCTCAATGGCTGTCTGTGCTTGAGCGTCATCTATTGGAGATAAATGATTCAGCATCGTGCCAGTCGACTACGTTTAACCAGTGCCATCTGAAGCAATGGCAGCAGTTTTTGAAAAATATTCGGCATCTGCCCATTGCCCAGCAGATAAGGCAGGTTAATAAATACGCCAATGAAAAAAAATATATTCTCGATATAGAAAATTATGGCGTTACAGACTATTGGGAAACGCCGCTGGAGTTTTTGACTAATAGCGGTGACTGTGAAGATTATGCGATTATAAAAATGTTATCACTAAAATGGCTGGGTTATGATATTGAGACCATGCGTGTCGTCGTGGTGCAGGACACTAATCTGAGGGTCCCGCATGCAGTAATGGCAATAGAAAGTGACAATGATATTTTGATACTGGACAATCAGATTGAAGAGGTTATCTCGCACGCCGATATCTTTCATTATGTGCCGGTTTACTCAGTAAACGAAAATCACTGGTGGATGCATGTGCCAGAATAGAAATATTTTTCATGGCTTTACTATTTATATAACTATGACAGCAAGTGATGAGTGAAAATTGAATAATAAACCTGCTTACATAGCATTCGTAATGTTGCTGCTGTTTATCGGTGGCAGCATCTGGCTGGTGTTCGAATATGTTTCGGCTGAAAAACAACGTGACATGGATGACTGGCAGGCGCGCCTGGGTATTATGGCTGAGTCACAACAACATGCGGTTGAGAGCTGGTTTTCCGGGCAGTCAGATGTTATAGCTGAATTAGCTGACTAATCCGCTGTTACAGATATATGTGAGTCAGTTATCAGACGGTGTTGACACTGATAACGAAACGAGCCGTGGTCAGTTGCATCATCTGAAAAATTTAATAAATGCCACCGCCGAGCATGCGTCTGTGTTTACTGCGATCAAAAACATCAGCAATAACCAGCGCAATAAAATTAATGATGGTCTTGCGCTGGTCAATGAAAAAGGTCTGTTGCTTGCAACACGTTATTTTCCTGTTAACGATGTTAATGTTGCAGAGTCATATGATCGTGCCATGCAGAAAGGCTCGGTTTATATTTCTGACATCTATGATGCAGGCCTCGATGAAACAGGTAAGCATCAACCTCGCCTAATTATTGCGGCACCTGTCAGTTCGGTGCAATCGGTAATAGCAAATGATTTCCGAGCGGCCGTAGTCGCTGTTATTAATCCTGAAAACAGCCTGTTTAAATTATTACTCAAAGAATGGGTAGCTACTAATTCAGAAGAAAGTTTGCTGGTGTCGCTGGATGAAAATAGTGTTAATTACTTAACGCCATTAAAAAATGGATTTGAGATATTTCATAAACAGGCGCGTTATTCACTGACAGACAAATCTGCAATCTCAACAGTGGTAGATAGTATTGGTGGTTTTTCAGTGCTGCCAGATTACCGAAACGTTTTGGTTTTGGCGACGGCAAGGGAAATCAGTGATACCTCGATGATCCTGGTGCAAGAAATTGATGTAGACGAAGCACTGACAGAATCAACGACACATCAGCAATTTATCCTAACGATTTTTCTGTTGATAGTTTTTATTGTTGCTATAAGTTTTATTGCTATATGGCGACACGCGACCAGTCTGCATTTACAAAAAGCGACTAGAAGGCTTGAAGCGCGTGCCGCACTGTTGAATGCAGTTGGCGACAGTATCAATGACCATATCTTTTTGCTCGATCATAAAGATAAGCTAGTATTTATCAACGATGCACTTGCGCGATCTTTTTCGATTGAGAATTTTGATATACGCGGAAAAGCATTAAATCATATCTTCAATAATGAGATCACTAAAAAGTTGTTGAATTTGCGGTCGAAAGAAAATGAGGGTGAGGTTCGCAATAAAGAGATGCGTCTGGAGTTTAATAATAGACGACATGATTATCATGTTTCTATCGTTACCTTAAATCAGGTCGGCTACAAGCAATCCAGTCTATATGTCATGCATGATATCACTGAGTTAAAAGATTCTCAGGGAAGACATAACCGATTGATGGAAGGCATTATTGCAACGTTGGCACAGGTTATAGATAAGCACGACCCACACTGTGCACATCATTCAGAACGTACCAGAGAAGTGGCAGTGGCAATCGCCCAGGCTATGGGTTTACCAAAACATCGCATAGACGTTTTGGCCATGGCAGCCCTGCTGGCGAATATTGGAAAGTTATATATACCTGCAGAAATGTTAACTAACGTGGAGCCATTAACCACAGAAGAAGAGCAGATCTTGCGTCAGAATACCAGTTACAGTGTTGAGATATTGCAGGGCCTGGAATTTGACGGGCCAGTAATAGAGTTTGTACAGCAAAAAAATGAATGTCTTGACGGTAGTGGATATCCGAAAGGAGAGTCAGGCGAGGCGATTCATCAGGAGTCCAGAATTTTATCGGTCGCTAATGCTTTTGTTGCGATGACAAGTTCCAGAGCATACAGGGCCGGTAAGCCGATTAGAGAAGTTTTAGATATTCTGATGGCTGAGGCAGATACTCGATATGATCGTCATGTGATCGCTGCACTGTTCCACATTGCCGAGAATAATTCTGACTGGGCGAGCTGGCAGCAGGTGAATTGATTGTATTCTTCTTTGGTAGAATGAGATGGCCGTTGAGTACATCATCACAAGCCAGGTATTGATCCGTAGATTGGTACGGATGAATTCAGTCTCTCGGCGTCCTTACAAATAAGGATTAGTTCCGTACCGAATAAACCATTAGCAATATAAATCCAATAAGTACAA
>CAWBXM010000092.1:0-6742 GCA_963792545.1 uncultured Gammaproteobacteria bacterium
TGGTATCGGGTTGTTGTTGCTGCTGCGACTCAAGTAATGCCAGGATACGTTCCATACCCAGTGCAAAACCCATCGCCGGTGTGGATTTACCACCCAGTTGCTCAACGAGTCCGTCATATCGACCACCGGCACATATTGTACCCTGAGCACCAAGTTCATCGGTAACCCATTCGAAAACTGTTTTGCAGTAATAATCCAGACCACGAACCAGACGAGGATTTATGGTGTAGACCACACCGACGGCATCCAGACTGGCCTTTAGTTTATCAAATTGCTGGCGTGATTCGTCATCTAGATGCTCAATTAATGCCGGCGCTTCATCAAGCATGGCTTTCATTGCCGGATTTTTACTGTCCAGTACGCGCAGCGGGTTACTTTCCAGCCGGCGCAGGCTATCTTCATCAAGCAATTCCTGGTGTTGTTTTAAATAATCGACCAGGACTTGCTTATATTTAACCCTGGTCTCGTTCGATCCCAGTGTATTAAGCTCCAGGCGTACGCCACTTAAACCCAGTTGCTGCCATAATCTTGCGCCAATGAGAATCAGCTCTGCGTCGATATCCGGCGTTGCAATGCCATAGACTTCCGCCCCAAATTGATGAAACTGACGATAACGTCCCTTTTGAGGACGTTCGTGACGAAACATCGCGCCACTGTACCACAAACGTTGTACCTGGTTATGCAATAAGCCATGCTGGATACCTGCGCGCACGCAGCTGGCAGTGCCTTCCGGGCGTAACGTCAGCTTATCGCCATTTCGGTCTTCAAAGGTATACATTTCTTTTTCGACAATATCGGTCACTTCACCAATAGAACGGCAGAACAGGTCGGTTGACTCTACCAGCGGCATGCGTATTTCCTTGTAACCGTAACCTGCCATTAGTCGACGTATCACAGTTTCAAAAGCCTGCCAGCGAAAGCTGTCATCAGGTAGCACATCGTGCATACCACGAATGGATTGAATTAATTTAGCCATTTAATATCGTCAGGTGGTTGGTCTGGTTGTCGATTCTAGTACCGAGGCAGGGATATTGAAACAATACGGTACTGTAAATATGTTAGTAAAATATGATGTTATTGTCTGTTGTTGAAATTGAAAAAACCGCTGTATTATTCGAGCGGGTGTAATCACTTACATCAACGTCAATATCATTTAGCACCACTCGGGTTGTTTTTGCATTACCCATGGTAATTCTAAATGGCGCATGCCCTACCAGCACTTTGCTCTTCCCTGGCGCCAGCATATTATAAAACAATCGAGAATTATTGGCATCACGAACTTCTAACCATGAGCCGTTTTCAGCATAAAACTCAATGGTATCATCTCCGTTGCTGATATCAGTGTCCGTTGCGACTATCTCTGTGACTGAATCATCAACAGCTTCATCATCTGCACTGGGATCATCCTGAGCTTGCTCATCGACAGTCGTGCTCACAGTTATATCACCGTCATCTACAGCAGATTTAGACACAGACTGGTCGGATTCAGCTGTATCAAAAACCTGCTTACCTTCTTCATTCAAACGTTCCTGTTGTTCAATATTCAAACGCTGCTCACCGGGTGAATTTAATGAGTTACCGGTAAAACTGTGCGGCTTGGCATCTAGCGTACTTTCCATGTCGCCTGCTTTTTCCTGGTAATATCGAAAGCTGCCAAAGATAACGGCGGCGATACCAGCAAGGACTAATAATACTGTTATGGATTTTACTATTGGTGACTGGCTGTTTGCTTCACCCGGTAACTTTGAGCGGCTCTTTAAATCAGTAGCCGATTCATGCGGAACGGCCTGATTATATCTCTCCAGTACGGTGTCTTCAGATATTTCTAAAAATTTTGCATAGGCCCGAATATAACCCTGGGTGAATGTAGGTGGTGGCAGTTGTTGTATATTATTTGACTCGAGAGCTATGATAGTATGTACAGGTATTTTCAGAAAGTCACTTATCTCATCGACACTGTAGTTTTGAGCTCGACGAGCTCCAGACAAGATGATACCAAAATCGATCGTTCTTTCTGCTAACTCATTTTCTTCCTGACTCGCTGAGTGACTCATCGCCTAAGCCTGTCACTTCGGGCATCTGCCTCTACCCAACCTGCCTCTTCAGAGTCAGGAAAATTTTCAAGTATTTGACGCGCATATTTCATATAGTATTCTGTTGAACCCAGGTTTTTTTCCGCCAGCACCTGTATCCATAAACTTTCAGCTGTCGGCGTTTTGACTGCGTTATAGCGTTCAATATAAGCACGAGCCATCATATAACGTTCTGTTTTAATACCAACATCTGCCATTGATATTAACGAGCCCGCTAATTTAGGGTTCCTGCGTAGCGACCTGCGTAAAAAGATCTCGCCTAGTTCGTAATTACCCTGCTCTACATAACAGCTGCCAGCATTGCTTTCGGCAAGATATACCGATTCATAAAAGGGGTCGCTATACGCCACCTTGAAACTTTCCTGCGCTTCATCATATTTGCCCTGGGTACACAAAAACGCGCCATAGCTATTCGATAGATCAGCGTCCAGAGGTTTTAGATCGAGCGCTTGCTGATATTTTTCTTCAGCTTTTTCAGGCTGGCCTAACACGGCATAAAGGTAAGCCAGCGTTTTGTAGGCAGGCAGATAATCCGGATTTTGCTCTATTGCTTTTTCCAGCTTGTCTCTGGCAGGTTTATACTGCTTACGCTGAATGTAACCCACGGCAAGCTGAGTATTGAGTTCAGCCGCTTGCGTCAGGTTTGCTTCTTGATGACTTACTTTCGAATTCTGCACTGAACTTGTTGTCTCACAGGCCACTAAAAAACTGAGACATACCATAAGCAGCGTCGTTGTTATTATTTTATACATTTGCTTTTATTCCATCCCAAATCTGGGCTCTTCAAAACGTCGATGACGACGGCTTTTATCTTCTATCTTTCCAGCTAGCTGACCACAAGCGGCATCTATATCATCGCCACGCGTTTTTCGCACTACGGTATTCATGCCTGCATTGTGCAATATTTCACTGAACCGCGATACCGCATTTCTTGATGATGTACGATAGCCTGAACCCTCGAATGGGTTAAAAGGTATTAGATTCATCAGTGTAGGGATGCCCTTCAACAACTTAATCAGTTCACGTGCATGCTCAGGCTTATCGTTAACACCTTCTAATAATACATATTCAAAGGTTATTCTAGAACGTGAATTTTGTTTTTCAATAAAACGACGACATGCTGCCATTAATTCTTTTAGCGGGTATTTTTTATTCACTGGTACCAGTTGATCGCGAAGCTCGTCATTAGGCGCATGCAGTGACACAGCAAGCCGCATATCAATGACATCGCCCAGACGATCCATAGCAGGCACTACACCAGCCGTACTTACGGTGACACGTCTTTTGCTCAAACCGTAAGCAAAATCATCCATCATAATGCGTACCGCCCTAACCACATTATCAAAATTCAATAGCGGCTCCCCCATACCCATCATCACCACATTTGTGATTTTACGACCGGGTTTTTTCTCTTCTTCCAGAAAGTGTGATGCCAGCCAGACCTGTGAAATAATTTCAGCCGTGGTCAGATTACGATTAAATCCCTGACGACCCGTCGAGCAAAAACTACAGTCCAGTGCACAGCCAACCTGAGATGAAACACATAAGGTGCCACGATCATCCTCCGGAATAAAAACCGCTTCAATGTGATTACCGTCATGCAGTTGCAATAACCATTTGCGGGTACCATCTTTTGATATTAGATCTTCAGTGACATGCAGATTTTGCACGCAGCTGGTTTTTGTTAACTGATTACGCAGATCTTTCGAGATGTTGTTCATTGCCTGAAAATCGGTGATACCCAGCTGATGAATCCATTTCATCACCTGGCTGGCACGAAATCTTTTCTCACCGATAGCTTCAAAAAAATCTTCCAGCCCAGAGCGATCCAGACCCAGAAGGTTAGTCGTTTTAGTATCAAATACAACTCGCTGGGCTGGATTTATTTCAATTTGTTGTTGAATTTCATTCATTAAGGAAATATTACATGATTATGCAGGTTAACACCTATTTTTAGTCCGTGAATAACGCGAAAAACGCAAAAAAGAGCTCTTCAGGAAAAACACCAAATTGGATGGCGATAGCAGAAGTCTGTTGCCGACCTATATAGTCGTTGGAAAAGCTTAAAAAAATTTTTCCACAGATGAACGCAGATAAAAACTTTTATTAGTTAGTGTCATCCTGAACGGCAGTGAAGGATCTTATGCCTTGTAGTACTTAGAAACGTCAAGATCTTTCACTGCCGTTCAAGATGACGCGAATATAATAGTTTTTATCTGCGTTCATTTGCGTTCATCTGTAGACACTTACTTTTTTGCGTCTTTCGCGTTTTTCGTTTCCGACTAAAAGGCTTTGTATCTATGGGACAAGTATCTGTAAACAAAGCTTCAATCTTCTTTCTCTGCAATCCACGCCAGCTGAATAGCTTCCAGAATTCGCTCACCGCTGTGATCAGGATCATCATCAAATTCTTCCAGATCCATCACCCATTGACGCAAGTCCACAAAATTGACAAATTTTGGGTCAATATCAGGATGCTTCTCATCCAGTTCGATTGCGATATCAAGCGTGTCTACCCATTTATAAGCCATAACCGTTCTCTCTAATGATTTTCAGAAACCATGTTAATAGTATATTTTGGAATCTCGACGACCAGATCATCTTCACCGATGACTGTCTGGCAACTCAGACGTGAGTCAGGGTCGAGCCCCCAGGCCTTGTCCAGCATGTCATCTTCGTCTTCAGTATTTTCATTTAAAGAATCCATGACCTTCTCGAATATAAACATGACATGTCGTACAGGCACAGGACTTTTCACAGGCATGTTCTATTTCGATATGATTCTTTAATGCTGCATCACAGATAGTGGTGCCCTTTTCAGCTTCGATGACCATACCATCGGGACATAGTTCTTCATGCGGTAAAAATATTATTTGTGGCACCTTTACTTCTCCTCTACTTCTGAATCTGGGCTGGCTGCATATTCGTCAATGGAGTGCCCTTGCATGGCAATTTTGATGTTCGAATTCATACGGCGTGCAACATAATCTTCACAGCTCGCTTCCAGTTGTTTAATACTATGTTCAATTTTATCGATATCCGATCCCGTTTTAACTTCAAACAGGTGCTGACGTGCTGACTGGATCTTTGCCATCTCTTCCGTAGATAACAATTGCTCACCGTCTACGGCCAATGCTGAATCAAGCGCTTCCAGAACACGATCTGCTTCCACCTGCTGTTCACGTAAACTGCGCAGATGCATGTCATCCTCAGCATGCTCCATAGAATCACGCAACATGGTTTCGATTTCGTGATCAGTTAGACCATATGACGGTTTAACATCCACACTGGCTTCCACACCACTATTTTCTTCTCGCGCACTAACGATTAATAGCCCATCGGCGTCTACCTGAAACGTTACACGAATACGGGCCGCGCCAGCGACCTGTGGTGGAAAACCGCGCAGTTCAAAACGCGCAAGTGAACGACAATCACTGACCAGCTCACGGTCGCCTTGCAAGACATGCACTGCCATCGCAGTCTGACCATCTTTGTATGTAGTAAAGTCCTGCGCTTTGGCTGTTGGAATAGCGGTATTACGATAGACAATTTTTTCAACCAGGCCACCCATGGTCTCGATGCCTAGTGACAGAGGTATCACATCAAGTAATAACATTTCATCGTTCGGCTTATTACCGACCAGGACATCAGCCTGTAATGCAGCACCGGTCGCCACCACTTTATCGGGGTCAATACTGCTCAGAAGCTGGCACTCAAAAAACTCAGCAACCATTTCTCGAACCAGCAATGTGCGCGTCGAACCACCAACCATAACCACTTCGCTAATATTTTCCTTTTCAATATCGGCATCACGCAAAGCACGACGACAGGACATCAGTGTTTTCTTGACCAATGGTGTTAACAACCTTTTCAATTGTTCACGATCGAGTGTTCCTTGCCACACTTCTGCCTTGTCGTTACCGGCTTCACATATCTGGATATCAAACTGTTCCTGCTGCGCCAGCGCTTCTTTAGCCGCACGCGCCTGCTGCATCAGATAACGCCTGAATTGCGGACTTTCAGTATCACAAAATTCTGTGTCCTGCCCTATCTTTTTAAGAATCCATTGCGCAATCTCATAATCAAAATCATCACCGCCAAGTGAGCTATCGCCACCTGTAGCCAACACTTCAAACACACCTTTGTTCAAGCGTAATATTGATATATCAAAGGTACCGCCACCTAAGTCATAAACTGCAATAACACCTTCATTTCCGGTATCGAGTCCATAGGCTACAGCCGCTGCTGTTGGTTCATTCAACAGACGGAGTACATTAATACCTGCAAGTTTCGCTGCATCTTTGGTTGCCTGTCGTTGCGCGTCATCAAAATAGGCAGGCACGGTTATTACTGCGCCACTTAAATCGCCGCCAAGCGTATCGACAGCACGCCGCTTTAATTCTCTTAGAATTTCAGCAGACACTTCAACAGCACTAACATCACCACTGCGAGTTTTTATTCGTGGAACAGTACTTTCAGTCTGTGCAAAGCTGTATGAGTAATGTTCATCTTCAACATTAATATCCTGCGCACCACGCCCCATAAATCGTTTTACAGAAACAATAGTATTTAACGGATCGGAGATACTAAACTGAAACGCCGCCTGACCGACCTGCACACCATTATCCGCATAATGCACAATCGACGGC
>CAWBXM010000093.1:0-7656 GCA_963792545.1 uncultured Gammaproteobacteria bacterium
AAGAAATGCTTTGATCACCTCGGATGCTTCCTTTGAGTTGCCCCGTGTCCTGCTGTGGAAAATAACTTTTTGGGATAATAACGTATAGATAAACGTTCAGAAAAATAGTTGCCAGTAAAATAAGCATGGTGATCGGTTGATGCTTGAGTGCCCATCTCAGCGTGTATTCATAACCGTTCAGTAAGGCGGTGAGCCCGCGCTCGCTCCAGGTGTAAATGTAACCGTATCGACGGGTGGATGTATTTGGTTTGAGCAGGTGCGCGCACATCATCGGTGCCGTGGTCAGTGCAACCACCAGAGATATGAGTATCGCTACGGAAAGTGTAACTGCAAACTCGCGAACGAACAGGCCGACATAACCACCCATAAGTAACATCGGAATAAACACGGCAATAAGTACCAGTGTCATCGAGAGAACGGTAGAGCCCACTTCTTTTGCGCCGATCAATGCTGCCCGTTTAGGTGATAAGCCATTTTCAATATGGCGAGTAATATTTTCTAAAACCACGATGGTGTCATCAACCACAAAACCGACAACGATAGTGAGCGCCATCAGCGACAGATTATCGAGTGTGTAATCCAGCAGATACATTACCGAAAAAGTACTGACAAGTGATACGGGTACCGCGACCATCGGTATCAGAGCTGCGCGCGCATTGCGCAAAAATACTAGTACTACCAGAGTAACCAGTACCACGGCTATTATCAGTGTGTCTCCGGCATCACGTAGCGAGGCGCGGACGGTAGACGTGCGCTCCATCATCACTTCAACATCAACGGCTGCAGGCAGTGATGCTTTTAATGTAGGAAGTAGTTTGTTGACACTATCAACCGTGGCAATAATGTTAGCACCCGGCTCGCGTCGGATAATAACCAGTACGGCAGGTTCGCCATTGGCTAAGCCTGCGTTGCGTAGATCTTGTACCGATTCAGTAATATTGGCGATATCAGTCAGTTCTACAGCCAGTCCGGTGCTGCTGTAGCCGACGATCACAGGCATGTAATCTTCGGCACGGCTAGCCTGGCTATTGGCAGCAATCTGCCAGTAGCGATCACCAGCTTCCAGTGCACCTTGAGGGCGATTCGAGTTGGCAGCAGAAACCGCGCGGTTAACATCGTTAAAACCGATGCCATACTGATGCATGGGGTAGGGATTGAGTTCGACGCGTACAGCAGGCAGTGAGCTGCCGCCAATTTCAACTTCGCCGACGCCACGTAGCTGTGATAATTTTTGCGCGACAATGGTAGAGGCAACATCGTACATTTGCCCCTGGGTCATAGTGTCCGAGGTTAATCCCAATATCATAATCGGTGCGTCGGACGGGTTTACCTTGCGATAACTTGGATTGGTATCCATACCGGCAGGCAGCAAACTCTGTGCCGCATTAAGTGCTGCCTGCACGTCACGTGCCGCACTGTTGATGTCGCGTTTGAGGTCAAATTGTATAACGATACTGGTCGAGCCAAGAGCGCTACTTGAGGTCATCTCAGTGATACCCGAGATACGTCCGAGAGATCGCTCAAGTGGTATGGTTACCGCCGCCGCCATAGTTTCCGGACTTGCTCCCGGCAAAGATGCCTTTACCTTGATGGTGGGAATGTCAACATTGGGTAGTGGCGAGATGGGCAGTAAGTACAAAGCAACCGCACCGACCAGCATCATACCAATAGTGAGTAGCGTGGTAGCAACGGGGCGGTTAATGAAGGCTGCAGAAAAATTCATGCCGGCTTTCTCACGTACTAGCTCGCTCAGGCTTGTCGGGTCGCGCCAGTCCCTCGAAGGCTAGATAAATAACCGGGGTGGTAAATAAGGTTAGCATCTGACTGACGATCAGACCTCCTACCAGTGTGATGCCAAGTGGGTGACGTAACTCGGCGCCCATTCCCCAGGCAAACATTAAAGGCAGAGCGGCGAGTAGAGCCGCCATGGTCGTCATCATGATAGGGCGAAAGCGTAACAGGCAGGCCTGAAAAATGGCATCGCGCGGCGTTAACCCCTCGTCGCGTTGTGCATCGAGCGCGAAGTCAATCATCATGATGGCATTTTTCATCACGATGCCAATCAATAAAATGATGCCGATGATAGAAATCACATTCAGTTCATTACCCGTTAGCATCAGCGCCAATAGCGCACCGACACCAGCTGAAGGCAGGCTGGACAGGATGGTAATGGGATGAATATAACTTTCATAAAGCACCCCTAGAACAATATAAACGGTTACGATTGCGGCCAGGATCAACAATAACTGACTGGTTGATGACGCCTGAAATGCCTGTGTCGAACCCTGAAATTTTAGTTGCATACTGGCAGGAAGATTAAGTTCCTGTTTTGCCTGTTCGATAACTTTTATTGCTGCGCCAAGTGATGCGTCTGCTGCCAGATTAAACGAGATGGTCGCTGCTGGAAACTGGCCGATACGGGTAATAGACAGTGGCGCAGTGCGCTCACGTATCTGTGCAATCGACGATAGCGGTATCTGTCGAGGCAGCCCGGATTTTGATTTGGTGTTGCTAGCACTGATATAAATATTATCGAGCGTGGAGATCCCTCTGCTGAATTCAGGTTTTACTTCGAGCACCACATGTTGCTGATTGTTTGAACTGAAGAGTGTGCTTACCTGGCGTTGACCAAAGGCATTGTACAAAGTGTTGTCGATTTCCAGTGGAGTAATGCCAAGTCGGCTGGCGTGGGCACGATCGATATCGATGTATGCCTGTAGGCCATTATCCTGTTGATTACTGGTTACCTCAGATAGTTCGCTGGCTTCGCTCAGTCGTTGTACCAGTCGCGGTACCCATTGCCGTAAAACTTCAGCGTCTGCATCTTCGAGTGAGATCTGATATTGCGTACGACTGACTTCATGTTCGATGGTAAGATCCTGCACCGGTTGCATATACAGTTTGATACTTTTCACTTCATCGAGTGCTGATTGCAGGCGGTGAATAATTTCTTCAACACCGTCACGCTGTGATAACGGTTTTAGATTAATCAGAAATCGTCCGCTATTAAGTGTTGCGTTGTTGCTGTCGACACCGATAAATGAAGACAGGCTTTGCACGTCAGGGTCACGCAAGATGACGCTACCAAGTGCCTGTTGACGTTCGGCCATGGCACTGAAAGAAATGCTTTCAGGTGCCTGTGAAATACCCTGAATAGCAGACGTATCCTGCACCGGAAAAAACCCCTTGGGAATAACAATATACAAAAATACTGTCAGTACCAATGTGCTAACGGCAACAGTTAAGGTCATGGCCCGGCGTTCGAGTACCCACTCAAGCATACGTCCATAAGCTGCGATCACGCGATCAAACCAGGCACCACTGGAACGAAATAGCGGATGCTGTTTCTCTTCAGGCACATGGTGTAACAGTCGCGCACACATCATCGGAGTGAGCGTCAGCGAGACCACGGCTGAGATCAGAATAGCTACCGCCAGAGTAATGGCGAATTCACGGAACAGGCGCCCGATCACATCACTCATGAACAGTAGCGGAATCAATACCGCAATCAGTGACACGGTGAGCGAGATAATGGTGAAGCCAATCTGACTCGCACCTTTAAGTGCCGCCTGCATTGGTGGTTCACCGTCTTCGATGTAGCGCATGATGTTTTCGATCATAACGATGGCGTCATCCACCACAAAACCCGTAGCAATGATAAGTGCCATCAGTGTCAGATTGTTGATGGAGAAACCCGCAAGATACATAACAGCGAATGTGCCGATCAGCGATAACGGTACGGCAACACTGGGAATAGTGGTGGCTGACACATTACGCAGGAACAGGAAAATAACCATGACTACCAGTGCGACAGAGAGCAGCAGTTCGAACTGCACGTCACGCACTGAGGCGCGGATAGTTTTGGTGCGATCCGTCAGAATCGTAACATCGATCGATGGTGGTAATGCTGCCTGTAGTGTGGGTAGCAGTTTTTTAATGCGGTCGACCACTTCGATAACGTTAGCATCGGGCTGGCGCTGAATATTAATGATGAGAGCAGGTGAATCATTCGCCCAGGCAGCGAGTCGTGAGTCCTCGGCGCCATTGATCACTTCTGCTACATCACTCATTCGCACTGGCGCATCGTTGCGATAAGCAACCACCATTTTTTTAAATTCATCCACGGATTTGAGCTGGCTGTTGGAATTAATGGTGGACGCCTGTGAAGGGCCATCGAAGCCACCTTTGGCCATGTTTGAATTTGCATTCGCAATAGCTGTGCGTAAATCTTCCAGCGAGAGCTTGTAGGCGCTGAGAATATTAGGGTCGGCCTGAATACGAACGGCAGGGCGCTGACCACCGCTGATGCTAACCAGTCCAACACCGGTTAACTGTGAGATTTTGGCCGCCAGCCGGGTTTCGGCAATCTGCTGGAGTAAGGGTAATGGCAGTGTTTCTGAGGTAAGTGCCAGTGTAATAATGGACGGATCAGCGGGATTAATCTTATTGTAAATCGGTAATCGAGGTAGATCACGAGGTAACAGATTAGTGGCCGCGTTGATCGCCGCCTGTACATCTTGCTCAGCGACATCCAGTGCTAACTCAAGGCTAAACTGCAGGGTAATAATCGATGCGCCGGCTGAACTGGTCGATGACATCTGATTCAAGCCGGGTATGCGGCCGAAGCGTCTTTCCAGAGGTGCAGTGACAGTAGACGTTATCACCTCCGGACTCGCCCCGGGATACAGGGTTACAACCTGAATGATGGGGTAATCAAATTTTGGTAGTGCCGATAATGGCAATAGTCGGTAGGCGAAGATGCCGACCAGCAGAATGGCGACCATCAGTAACGAGGTAGCTACCGGTCGGAGGATAAACTGACGCGAAAGATTCATAGCGGGTAACTAGAAGCTCAAGTGCTTAGTTGTTGTCATTAGCAGCCGGACTCTGCGCTTGTGGTTGTTTGCTCTGCTTGTCGCTTACGGGTTCGTCGCGCACAATTATCTTGATGCTTGTTCCGTCGCGCAGTCTGTCGCCGCCTTCTACAACAACTACATCGTCAACCGCAAGTCCGTCTTCGATGACAGTAACTTCACCTTGCGCCGGCCCGATGGTTACCGGGGTGACGGCAACGGTGTTGTCATCTTTAACCACATAAACAAAGGGCCCGACTACACCGCGCTGGATAGCAGCTGTTGGTATCAGTGTGGCATCAACACGAGTTTTGACCGACATTCTTACGTTAACGAACTGGTTGGCAAAAAGCGATCCGTCAGCGTTGGGGAATTCTGCTTTCAGTTTGATGGTGCCTGTAGTGGCATCGATCTGGTTATCAACTGCTAATAATCGACCTTTAGCCAGTTCCTCTTTCATGGCGCGGTCATAGATTTCAACCGGAATGCGATCACCCGCTTTTAGTAGTTTCATTACCAACGGCAAAGTATCTTCCGGAATAGGGAAGATGACACTGATCGGATCCAGCTGGGTAATGCTAACGATGCCTTTTCTACTGGACGCGCTTACAATGTTACCTGCATCAACCTGACGAAAACCCAGGCGGCCGCCAATGGGCGCAACAATTTTGGCATAGGTCAGTTTTAGTTTGGCACTTTTGACCGCACCCTGGCCTGCCTTTACTGCTGCCTGATATTGGCGTACCAGGGATTCTTTTGTATCGACTAGTTGCACAGAAATAGAATCTTGCTCAAGTAACTTTTGATAACGAGTAAGATCAATCTTGGCATTTTCGAGCAGCGCCTGGTCACGAGTTAGCTGCCCTTTGGCAAGGTTGTATTCTACTTCGAATGGCGCAGGGTCGACTTGAGCAAGTTGGTCACCTTGTTTGACAATTTGCCCCTCTTCGAAAGTGACACTTAAAAGTTGACCATCAACCCGACTGCCGACTTCGACAGTATTAAGCGGGGTAACAATGCCGAGGCCAAACACATAGATATCGAGGTTGTCCTTGCGTACAGGGGTGACCACAACAGGTGTAGCGTTTGAAAGATTATCCTGATTATTGTTGTTTTGATTATCAAGATCCGACGGACCAGAGCTGGCGTACCAGACAATAGCAGTCAGCAAACCAATAATGGCCATGCTTACTTTTGGGCGCTTTTGTAACCAGCGGCCTAATTCTGTTACAGATGTACTCAGATGAGAGCTGCTGCGGTCTGAGTTTGATGTCATGTGATTACTGCTTTCTGGAGGATAAAGTATTGATTATATACACAAGTGCAATCAATTTGTAGGTTCAGCCCTGTGCAATATGAAATGATTGTGAACGGCAGGTTCATTTCAAACATGAAATGATTTTTGATTATTGTAAATCAGTGAAAAACCACGCATTTTTATCTGATGATAGTGCGGTATAAACGCATCATAGTCGAGCAGTTTTTAGCGTTTCTGAATGGCGTTCAGGCGGTTATTTTCGAGGCCTACGTTGGTAAAAAAGACGGCAGAAAACCTTATGGATATGTTTTAATTTTCATTAAAAATGAACAAGCAGTGACACCTGATCATGGAGTCACTGCTTGTTTTGCTGGATTTGTACGAGTGAAAAAGCAGATATATTCTGAGTTTTTATTTGATTTTTATCTCAGGCCAGAGCTTGTTCCGCAGACGGCGTTGTTTGGCATTAGTGGCGTCAATAGTCTCCAGTCTGGTGAGTGTGGCGGTATCCGGGAAGATGGCTTGCTGTTGTTTGAGATCTGCATCGATGAATTTGGCAGCTTCACGATTAAGATTTCCGGCACCGATTTCGTTGATTAATGCGGTAGCAAGGTTATAAACGCGCGCTTCATAAGTTTATTGTAATATTCCTATTTTTATAGATCGCAAACGATTAAGTTTAGTTGACATCAAAAGCAGAGCGACGATAACATCGCCACTTTTGGTGGCCCACTGTAGTGCTTGTCAGGTATGTGGCAGCTCACTTTTCCTCTGTAGGATGAGAAACGCCAGTGAACTTATAAATGAGTTTGCTAAAGGGTTTATCCATTGGGCGAAAAACATAAGCTGCTGCTGCAGGCATTAACCCGTAGAAAAACATTTCCTCGTTGTCCTGAGCGACAAATAGTACTAATACAACGATAATGGCAATGGTTATCAGGGTATAGATAGCCCATGCCATTTTGGTATAGGAAATATACTTATCATTTTGATTGTCTGTCATATTCTTTGATTCCTAGTAATTCTTATTGGGTAGGTTCGGTCAAGTTAAGTGATTTGATGTGTTTTTACCATCTTTTATATATAACCATAAAAGAATAATCAAATATAAAGTAATAGCGCCTGTTTGTAGCCAATATGGAGTTGTTGATTGTCCTTCTTCTAAAACAGATGAAAGTGCGCTTGATGCATTAACAGAGCTTAACCCAAGTACGGTAATTGCTAAAACAATAATTGCATTTAGGGCGACCTGCCGATGCTGAGATGCAGAATAGAATAGAGCGATATATGCGCAGACCGCAAAAGATATAATTTTATCTTGATAAGCGTAGAAAGGGGTGTCGTAGTACACAAATAATATTGGAACTTTAAAGCTGAAGAAGTGTGCAGTAGCCATGCAGCAAAAATAAGCGGCACCGGATAAAAACGCATATTTGGTAATTTGTGAGTGCATTAATTTATGCTCGCTTCATTTTTATCTTTTTACACACGACGTTTTAGCTGAGTGATAAAGGGGACGGAGTATAAAAATTCGACTTAGGTAGA
>CAWBXM010000094.1:0-5620 GCA_963792545.1 uncultured Gammaproteobacteria bacterium
AATGTATCGCTCACTAAAAGTTTCTGCGAGTAACCCTTCCCAGTTAAATGCTCGTATGCTTAAAGAAGTCGATACACTGTTGAAACAGGAACTATTGAATAGTGTTCTCAAATTTTCAACATAGGTTGAGATCATTATTATAGAAAACAGGATTCTGTCTATGGTGTTTATCGCACAAAGATACGTCCATTATTAAAAGTAAAATATTAGTTTTTTGCTAAGTTTTATCTACGGCTTTGTTTTGCAACTTGTCATGTTGTGATTGTCTTTCAGTTAAGTGTCATCCATCGGGTACTTCTTAAGCATTATCATACCTCTGATAATGTTTGTTTTTATCGCATTGATCGCCCTACATAATGGGTGAATTTCGGAATCGTTGCTATCACGCAGAATATGGACTCGATCGAAACGCTTATGGAACAGGCGGATGCCTGCTGTTATGACACAAAACAAAAAGGGCGCAATCAAATACACCTGAATCCCATTGATTAAGAGTGGTTTTAACCTGCAATAAAAAGGGTTTATCCTGTCTGTTTATATTTAGACAATTATCTTCGCTGAATACCGTTAAATAGCTGTTGCATTAGCTTCTTCTAATGTAAAATCATTCTAATTATGGAACAGCGGCGTATTTTAACTGTCTATTTTAGGTAATTATAATATGTGTCGATCCTACGATGGAGAAGTTTTTCTGTAGAAGACTTTTTGATTTTGTAAACAAAATATTAGTAAAATTTATATTGATGAAAATGATTCGCGATTTAGAAAAAATAACAAGTTTGTCCTACACTGAAGGTGAGGCATGAGTAATTATATTATTCATGACCAGTTGATCATTAACAGTAAAGATGATGAATGGGATCATGATCATGATTATGACAGTGGGCTGGCGGTTGAAGAAGAAAGACCAAAAGTAAAACCACCGAAACAATATAAGGTTGTTGTTAATAATGATGATTACACTCCGATGGAATTCGTGGTACAAGTGTTGACAATGTTTTTTGCAATGGATACTGCTAAAGCTACACGTGTAATGATGTCAGTACACACTAAGGGTAAAGGTATCTGTGGCATATTTAGTCATGAGATAGCAGAAACTAAAGTTGATCAGGTGAATGAGTTTTCACGAATGAACCAGCATCCTTTAATGTGCACCATGGAAGAAGCTTGATCTTTTTAACAAAATTTTTTTGTTTGAGTAAACTTTTAAGGTAGCGCCATGTTGAGTAGAGAGCTTGAGTTAACGTTAAACGCAGCATTTAATGATGCACGTGAAAAGAAACATGAATATATAACAGTAGAGCATCTATTGCTGTCTCTGCTGGATAACAACAGTGCTAATGTAGTGTTGCAGGCCTGCGGCGCTGATCTGAGTTTACTCGGTGTCGAGCTTAGAGAATATCTAGATAATAATACCCCTGTATTTGGTGACGTCGTCGGTGGCGAAGTTCAGCCAACACTGGGTTTTCAGCGCGTACTGCAGCGCGCTGTATTCCACGTACAATCTTCCGGTAAAAAAGAAGTTGTCGGCGCCAATGTACTGGTCGCCATGTTCGGTGAGCAGGAATCTCAAGCCGTCTATCTATTGAATCAACAACATGTCAGTCGTCTGGATGTGGTTAATTACATTTCTCATGGCATTACTAAAGTGCCTAACGAGGCTGAAAAACTTGAAGACCATTCTGAGCAAGCATCACCACAGGATGCTGAAGCTCAGCCACTGGAAAATTTCACAACTAATTTAAACCAGCGTGCTATGCAAGGATTGATTGATCCATTGATTGGCCGTGATGATGAAGTCGAACGAACGGTGCAGATATTGTGTCGTCGTCGCAAAAATAATCCATTACTTGTCGGTGAAGCAGGGGTTGGTAAAACGGCTCTGGCTGAGGGTCTGGCAAAACGAATCGTTGATAAAGAAGTGCCAGATGTCTTGCTCGACAGCACCATTTTTTCACTGGATCTCGGTTCGTTGGTTGCTGGTACCAAATACCGCGGTGATTTTGAAAAACGTTTGAAAGGCGTGCTGAAGCAGTTAAAACAAAGTCCCGGTGCGGTTTTGTTTATTGATGAAATCCATACCATTATTGGTGCCGGCTCAGCTTCTGGTGGCGTTATGGATGCGTCTAACCTGATCAAGCCGATGTTAGCGAATGGTGAGCTCAAATGCATTGGTTCAACTACCTATGCGGAATACAGAAGCGTTTTTGAAAAAGATCACGCACTCGCGCGCCGCTTCCAGAAAATTGATATCGCAGAACCCAGTCTCGAAGAGACGATTGAAATTCTAAAAGGTCTGAAATCACGCTTTGAAGAACATCATGACGTGAAATACAGTAATAATGCTTTACGCGCGGCAGCTGAATTGTCGCAGCGTTATATTATGGATCGTTTCCTGCCGGATAAAGCGATCGATGTAATCGATGAAGCGGGAGCTAATCGGCAACTACAGGCTAGTGCAGGCAAGTCGAACAAAAAATCTATCAGTGTGCATGATATTGAAAATATTATTGCCAAAATTGCGCGCATCCCAGCAAAAACAGTGTCGACTTCAGATACTGATGCGCTGAAAAATCTAGAGCGTGATCTGAAGCTGGTAGTATTTGGTCAGGATGACGCGATTAGTACACTGGCTACGGCTATACGTATGTCGCGTTCGGGTTTGGGTGATCCAGAGAAACCTATCGGCTCTTTCCTCTTTACCGGGCCCACCGGTGTTGGTAAAACTGAAATCAGTCGACAGCTTTCTACCATTCTGGGCGTTGAATTACTGCGCTTTGATATGTCTGAATATATGGAGAGGCATACTGTCTCTCGCCTGATCGGGGCACCTCCAGGTTATGTAGGTTTTGATGATGGCGGATTGTTAACTGAGGCGGTAAACAAACATCCGCATTGTGTTTTGCTGTTAGATGAAATAGAAAAAGCACATCCTGAAGTGTTTAATATTCTGTTGCAGATTATGGATCACGGCACTTTGACTGATAGTAATGGCCGTAAAACCGACTTCAGAAATGTTATTCTAGTGATGACAAGTAACGCTGGGGCACAGCTTATGTCTCGCCGCTCCATGGGTTTCACCGAACAGCAGAACGAGCTCGATGGCATGGAAGAGATCAAGAAAATGTTTACCCCGGAATTCAGAA
Source organism: uncultured Gammaproteobacteria bacterium (assembly GCA_963792545.1). Lineage (GTDB taxonomy): Bacteria > Pseudomonadota > Gammaproteobacteria > SZUA-229 > SZUA-229. Next base: position 3,147 of record CAWBXM010000094.1, read on the forward strand.
ATCGCCTGGATTCTATCGTTAACTTTGGTCCGCTGGATGCGCATACCTTATCGAGTGTGGTTGATAAGTTCCTGGTTGCGCTGGAATTACAGCTGGACGATAAAAAAGTAACAATCAATGTGAATAAGCAGGCACGTGAGCTGTTAGCTGAAAAAGGCTATGATCCGAAAATGGGTGCCAGACCAATGGCGCGCATTATTCAGAATCTACTTAAAAAGCCACTGGCAAATGATCTTTTATTCGGTGATCTGAGTAAGGGTGGACACGTTGATGTGACGGTGTCAGAAGACAACGAAATTGTTATTGAGGTGTTATCAGCTGAGGCAGCGAAGGCATAATCGTATAGCAGAATATGAAGAAAAAAACCTGAAGATAGATGTCGCGAGCATTTATTACATTAAAATAATAAAGGCCGCTGCTCTGAATGAATTAAATTCTGGACAGCGGCCTTTTTAATGCCTGGATCAATTTAATGTTATTAGGTCAGTCAATTAGTGTATGACTATTATTTGGCGCGGTAAATAATGCGGCCTTTTTCCAGATCGTAAGGTGTTACTTCAACGGTCACGGCATCTCCAGTCATAATACGGATATAATGTTTGCGCATCTTTCCTGAAATATGTGCGATGACGGTATGACCGTTTTCCAGTTCAACGCGGAACATCGTATTAGGCAAGGTTTCAGTCACCACGCCTTCCATCTGTATTGCTTCTTCTTTAGCCATAAATAACCAGTTTCTTGAGTAAAATAGATCGTCAGAACATATAACAGTTCGGGTTGTGTGACTGACTTTTAATAATGATGGGCAATTATCGTTATTTTGAGATGAATCGCAAGTTTTTTATTGTTTATGTGTGTTTTTTATTGCTGAATTGCTGATTTTGTCTGGTGAGACTATGGTTTGTGGGTTACCTGTTCTGGGTAGCATGAAAACTGGATCGATTAATGTCTGGTTGGCGTAGACTGCAAAATGCAGATGCGGACCAGTGACTCGGCCGGTTTGGCCAACATTACCAATAATCTCTCCCTGTTTAATGATATCTCCCGGCTTGACTGAAATTTTGCTCAGGTGAGCATACAAGCTGATGATGCCCTGGCCGTGGTCAATATAGATCATATTGCCACTAAAAAAGAAATCACCGGTGTCGATCACGGTGCCATCTGCCACAGCCTTAATTGGCGTGCCTTCATCGGCGGCGATATCCAGGCCGCTATGTGGTCGTCGTTCCTGTTCGTTAAAAAAGCGCCTTAAACCAAAAATACTGCTGATACGACCAGTTACTGGCCAGATGAAATCAACGGTTGGTTGTACCTCAGTGTATTGCTTTCTGGCTTTTGCTTTGCGCTTACTTTCAGCGGCAATGCGCTGGTTATCTTTTTTATTGGGATTAACTTTGCGTTTGTTTTTTATAGTGAGGTGCTGTTCATCATATTTTTTATATTTAATAGTGACTTTGCTGTTAAGACTTAAGCCGTCAGTTGATCGCACAGAAAATTCATAGTCCCCGGGTTTGGTGGTGAGACCTATGCCCGCCATGGCCACCCAGGTATCCTGATTAGGAAAAACAGCGATACGTTTGTTATTAAAGAAAACTTTTGTGTCCGGTTTGTAATCTGGCAATGACAGTAGAGCAATACCACCGGGAACAAGCGCCTGTTCAGGCAGGGCCTGTGCCGAAAAATTGCAAAAAATCGTCAGCAGCAAGATAGCTGAGCGACCAGGGAAAGAAGTAAAATGATTCATATGAGGTCTTATTGTATCAGAGCGGCATGCTTACCTGGAAATGGTAATAAAAATGAACCTGTAAAGAGGTTCTCTGTAACTAAGTTCTCAGTGTAAAATGCCTGTCAATGAAAATCAATGCTCAGCGATTCAACTTATATTATGACATCACGTAAATTGTCCAGACGGTCAGAGCAACTGAGCCCTTTTCATGTGATGGATATTTTAGCTCGGGCTAATGCTCTAAGTCAGCAGGGTAAACCAATCTATCATCTTGAGATTGGCGAACCTGATTTTTCGACCGTGAAACCTGTTATTGATGCCGGTATTGATGCGCTAAAACAGCTTAAAACGCATTATACACCGGCCTTGGGTCTGCCCGAACTACGGCAAGCGATCGCTGAATATTACAACAGGAAGTTTTCCCTTACTATTGATCCGCAGCGGATAATAATTACGCCTGGTGCTTCTGGTGCACTGCAGCTGGCAATTTTGTGTTTGCTGGACGTCGGAGAGAATGTTCTGCTAGCTGATCCGGGGTATCCGTGTAACCGAAATATTGCACAGATACTGGCTGCGGATTGCATCTCAATCCCTGTGAGCGCTGAAAATCACTATCAGCTGGATGCCACCTCAGTGGCGCAATACTGGAACAGTGAAACCCGTGCTGCTATGGTGGCGACACCATCGAATCCAACTGGAACAGTAATGCCGAAAGAGCAATTGCTTTCGTTGTCTCAGTTTGTTGAGA